>JAAAPG010000147.1 GCA_009908405.1 Alphaproteobacteria bacterium
GCGGGGTTTTATCGCTTGATTTTGCCAGTTTTGCCCCCTTCGAATGAACGGGGCTGCGCAACGGGCATGCTGAAAACAAAGAAACGACCGGGCCTGTATCGGGTGTCCATGCCCCCGTTGACTGCCATCGGGCCTTTGGTGCGCGCAGGGCTTTGGCCACCAAGACGGAGGCGGCGTTGTCAGCCACCAAAATGCCTGGCCCGAGCCAGGCGCCAGATGCGCAGTGACGCGCTGCACCGGCGCATGGACCGTTCCGGGTTTGTCGTGTCGTCCGCGCCGAGTCGCATCTGCAACGGCTTCCGCCCGCTCTTGCAGACCCGCAGATAAAGGCCGTGACCGTCCGACAGCCGCTCCGGACCAACAGCCGGTCGCACCGCCTTGACCTGTTTCGCCGTCAGTCCCGTGTCGACTCCTCCCGTGCCGTGCGCCGGCGGGAAGGTACGAAGCGGCGCTGGAGGTCTGCAACCGCGCAACGAGTCCTCGGTCGAGGCTGCCGGATACAGCACATGTCGTCCAGTGCGTTGCGGGAACGCCGTGACGGTTCCCGATGGCGGTCGAGGGGGCGAAACACCCGCCTGCCGCCCTGCCATTTGACCTTTGGACCACTGTCGGTCTGGGGGTGTCCAAAAGCGAAACCGGCAATCCCGCCTCCGGCTACAGGGGTGAGGTTGCGAAAGTCGGACCGGGCAAACCGGACCGGGGCACGCCGAGAGCCGCGCTTGATCGACACGGACCCCGGTCTTGATCGTCCAGACAGACACATGGCCAAGGCCTCAGTCCGGCCCGCCAAGCCAGTTGCGAAAACGGCGTTGGCGCAGGTTCTCGGTATTCGCGTACCAACCGCTATCTTGAACAAGCGCACGGCCACCATGCTGAGGCGCGTTGGGCAGATAAGCGCGCATCGGCACGCCCGTGTCGGGGTTGAGCCCGATTCGGTCGAACGCGGAGTCGCGTGTCGGACCGTAGGGAATACGCGTGGCGAAACGCGCCATGGCGGCAGGTTTCGTTGCGTGAAGAATGAATTCGCGGGCAATTTCGGGCGTATCGGTGGTCGCGGCAATCGCCCAGACCTCGACCCCGATGATGCGACCGTCCCAGACAATGTCGATGGGCACGCGTCCGCGCTGCGCCATGTCGAAGAACCGTCCATTGAAACCGGCAGCCATAATCGCCCGGCCATCCGCCAGCATTTCGGCAGGCTCGGCCGGTTCATCCCACCAGACGATATCGTCCCGTATGCTGTCGAGCTTGCGAAATGCCAGCCTAAGCCCGCGGTCGGTGCTGAGCAGGCCGTAGACCTGTTCCGGTG
Source organism: Alphaproteobacteria bacterium (assembly GCA_009908405.1). GTDB lineage: Bacteria > Pseudomonadota > Alphaproteobacteria > Rhodobacterales > Rhodobacteraceae > Roseinatronobacter. The sequence goes on from JAAAPG010000147.1 coordinate 1,310, forward strand.
GCACGCCTTCGGCCAGCAGCGCCCATTCCAGTATTCCATCCGGACTGCGCTGAACCGCGCGCGGACCGGGGAACCGGCGCGTGTCGAAGAAATCCTCGACGCGGGTGGGTTTGACGCCCGCGAATGCGCGGTCGTCATACGCCATCACCCGGGCATAGGCGTTTTGCGGCACGGCGCATCTGTCGGGCCTGACGGGCGTAAAATCCCGCAGCGCTTCCGACGAGAAAAGCGATTGCGGCCTGATTTCCAGCAACAGGCCGCGCGCGCAGGCTATGCGCGCCTGGTCGGCCAGCATGTCGACCACATCCCAGCCGTGGATTGCCCCGTGTTCTGACAGGGCCGTCCAGCTTCCGTCATAGGTCTCGACCACGACGCTTCTGCCGGTTTCTGCCGCAAAGGGCGCGATGACGGCCGCCCTTTGCGCCGCCTCGTAGGCGCCGCCCCATGACACGATCTTCAACTCGTCCGCCGCGGCCAGCGCCGGGATGACGGAACAGAACAGCAGCAGATCAAACAGGCGCATTTTCTTCCTTTCGCAGGCGCGCCGCCTCGTCAAGCCAGGCCGAAACCAGGTCCGCCTCTGACACCGCGCCCAGGTATTTCCCGCTCTTGCTGGACACGACCGGCACCGCGTCACCGACGAAACCGCGCAACCGTTCCATCGCATCGGCAAGATCGGTGGTATCGTGGAATATCAGCCTGGCCGGGCTGAGAGCGTCTTCGACGCTGGCGATGGTACCGTTGGAACCGGGCGTGAACACGCCCAGCAGATTGCCGTCCCGGTCCAGGACGAACGCTTCGCGCCAGCCTTTCTTGTGCAAGCGGTCCGCCACGGAGTTCGGCGTGTCCTTGGTCGTGGCGGTGACGGCGTTGGGTTGCAGGAAATCGATAACATGCATGGCCGCAAGATGCGCGCGATCCCGGCCCAGTGAAAAATCGATGCCGCGCCGGGCCAGTTGCACGTCGAACAATGACCGACCAAAGGCACGATGCGAAACGAGGTTGGAAAACACCACCGCAACCATGGCGGCGATGGTCACATCGTAATTCCGGGTCAGTTCGAACACGATCAGGATGCAGGTCAGCGGCGCCCCGATCACGGCACTCGCAAACCCCATCATGCCGCCGATGGCGTAAATCGCCGCACCGGAGTTGGGCAGGCCCGCGACATCCGCCAAGGTCCAGAACAGCACCCCTGTCAGACTTCCGATCAGAAGCGATGGGCTGAATGCGCCGCCGGAAAAACCCGCCCCGATACACAAGGCCGTCAGAACGATCTTGGCGAAGATCAGCACGATCGTTTCACCCAATCCAAACGCGCCGTCGATCGTGGCAAAACGCAGCGTCGACGTGCCTATGCCAAGCACATCCGGCAAGGCCAGCGCGGTCAGACCGACGGCAAGACCCGCCATGGCCGTGCGCATTTCAGGCCGTCGGATCCATCGGGCCAGTGTCGGTCCAACGGCCAGCAAAAGCCGCATGAACACGATGGCCCCCGCAGCCACAAGCAGGCCCAACACGGCCATGAGGGCAAATTCGTAGCCATGTGCGATACCGGGCGACTCGATCCTGAACAGCGCGGGCCGGTCGAAGATCACATTCGCCATCACGTAGCCCGTCACGGAAGAGACCGTTACCGGCGCAAATGCACGGGTCGCGTAGTGTCGCAAGACGACCTCATGGGCAAACAGGACACCCGCGATCGGCGCGTTGAACGCCGTTGCGATCGCCGCGGCGACACCGCATCCTATGGCGATGCTGGCAAGGTTGGGCACGCCCGAACGAAGCCGCTGTGTGAAGCTGCCGAAGATCGCGCCCAGATAGACCATCGGGCCGTACTGGCCCACCGACGCCCCTGCGCCAAGCGACAGCGCGGCTGTGCCGGTCGAGATCAACCCGTCACGAAGTCCCGGAAGCGGCTTGTGAAACTGGACCGCTTCGATCACGTCGGGTGGTCCAAGCGGTCGCCCGCCGGTCATGAACTTCTTGTGGACCAGCCCGACAACAAGCCCACCAAGCGTCGGCACAAGAACCGTCGTCACGGCCACCAGCCACGGCATGCTTTCCCATTGCACCCGTGCCTTCGGGGCGACCAGCAGCCCCAGGTTCAGGACCGATACCAGTTCGACAAGCGCGATTGCCGCGAACGAGGCGGCGCTCCCGACGGCAAGCGCCACGCCGGTCAGAACGAGCACGCGCAAAAGCGGAGGCGCCGGAGGGGGGGTCGGTTCTGCTGTCATGCACGCAAAGACTGACCCATTTCCGGGAATGACGCAATGTCGGCTGACTTGCGACCAAGGTCGAAAAGCCGCGGCGTGCAGTTGTCTTGTGCCTCGGTCGCGTTGCGCGCTGTCCTGGCGTTCGCCCGATCCAACGCGGGCGGCCGATGCAGGGCATGGCCGCGCCCGCGCGTGGCCGCCGTGCAGTCAGGTGCGCGCCTTTTCGAACGCTGCCCAAGCGCGCTCGAACGCGGCAAAGTCGAAATTTCCGGCGCGGGCAGGGTCCAGAACCAGGTTTTCCGTGGCCAGCAGCTTTTCGATGCCGGCGTGCAGGTCCGGGATCACCCCCGGCGGGATGACGACGGCGCCGTGCCGGTCGGCATGGACCAGATCGCCCTGCGCCACGGTCAGGCCGAACACCTGCACCGGCTGGCCAAGGCTGCGGACATGCACGAACCCGTGGCTTGGCCCGATGCTGCCCGCGATGACCGGAAACCCGGCGGGCATGTCATCGAGATCGCGCATCACGCCATTTGTCAGTGCGCCGGACAGCCCGAAGCCCTTGTGGATGGTGGTGTTCACCTCGCCCCAATAGGCGCCGATACAGTCGGGGAAATCCAGATCCTCGATCACCGCAAGCGACGGTTTGGGCGCGTCGTGCATCGCCTTGTAATAGGCCATGCGGCGGGCGCGGATCACCTCTGGCGGCTCGCTCGGTGGCGCAAGGGCGGCGATCTGTGCGGTCACGGCATGGCCGACCACGCGCTGGCCCGGTTCGGAACACAGCATCGTGCCACGGGTGAACGCGTTGAAACCGCGTTTGCCCTGCACCACCTCTATGGCGTTGCAAACGGTGGGCGTGTCGACGCGGCGCAGCAGCGCCAGAAGATCGGGTGTCATGCGTTCAACCACTCCTGCAAGGCCGCCAATGTGGGGCCGGGTTGTTCCAAAGGGGGCAGATGGCCCGCGCCCGGCACGATCACCAAGCGCGAGTGCGGCATGAGCGCGTGCATCAAGTCGTGCCGGTCGCGCGGGCAGGCGCGGTCCGCTTGCCCCATCAGCACCAAGGCGGGGCCGGTAAAGCGGCGCAGGGTGTCGGTGCGGTCGGCGCGGTCGCGCAGGGCCCGCGACTGGCGGCGAAACACGTCCGGGCCAAGCGACAGGGCCATGTCCATGCACAGGTCCAGCGTGGCGGTGTCGGACGGGTCGGCCAGGTAATTGGGCTTCATCTCGTCGCGCATGACGCCGTCCAGGTCGCCGCCCATGGCGCGGGCGACCTGCGGCGCGCGGCGGGCCCGAACCGCTGGCGCTTCTGCCAGCGGGTTGGTGTCCATCAGCGCCAGGCGCTCGACCCGGTCGGGCGCTTGTTCCAGCATTTCCATCGCGACGATCCCGCCCATCGACAGGCCTGCCAGCGCGAAACGGGCAGGGGCCGCGTGCAGGATCGCGGCGGCCATGTCGGCAATGCTGTTGCCTTCGACCGGCAGCGCGTGATGCAGCGCGCGCGGGGCAAGCGCGGCGGGAAGGGTGCCCCACATCCGCGCATCGCACATCATGCCCGGTATCAGGACAAGCGGTGTCATCCGACCCGCCGCGCCCCGTCCGAGAGCGTCGCAAGCTTCGCCCAGGCGATTTCCGGGTCCACCGCGCCGAACCCCGCGAAGGTGCCAAAGCCGCAATCGCTGCCCGCGATCACGCGGTCGGGGCCGACGATGTCCACGAACCGTTCCAACCGCTGCGCGACCAGGTCGGGGTGTTCGATGAAATTGCTCGTGGTATCGACCGCACCCGGAACCAGTACCTTGTCCGACGGGATGGCCCCCGCATTGTCGCGAAACACCGCCCATTCATGGCCGTGCCGCGGATTGGCCGTTTCGAACAGCACATGGCGCGCGGGCACGCGCATCAGCAGCGGGAACATGGTGGCCATGTCGATATCGCAGCAATGCGGCCCTTCGTAATTGCCCCAGCAGATATGCAGGCGCACGCGGTCTTGCGGCAGCCCGTCCAGCGCGCGCTCCAGCGCCGTGATATGGGTTTCGGCCACGCGCAGGAATTCCGCATCGGACAGATCGGTGAACAGCATATGCCGCGACAGCGCCAGGTCGGGACAGTCGAGTTGCAGGTGCAGCCCCGCCTCCAGGATGGTGCGGTATTCGTCGCGCATCGCATCGGCCAAGGCATCGAGATAGGCTTGCCGGTCGGGGTAATGCGCGTTTTGCAGAAACAGGCTGATGACACCGGGCGAGGCCGCGTTCATGAACCCGTGCGTCACGCCATGCGCGGCCATCGCCGCCTTCAGGTTGGCGATGTCCTTTTGCAAGTCGTCCTGACCCTTGCTTTCCACCGGGCCGGTGCATTGCGGGCGGGCGTATTTCGGCGTGCCGCCCGATTGCGCCAGGCGCTCCAGAAAGCCGGGGAACAGTTTCAGATCGGCGGGCGCGTTGCGCGGGCTGTCGCCGGAAAACCCGGTGTAGCGGTCCTTGACATAGGTGGCGTAGCTGATCTTGGAGCATTCGCCATCCGACACGATATCGACCCCGGCTTCGACCTGACGGCGGATGTTTTCCATGACCGCCTCGGTCATGCAGGTGTCAAACGCGGCTTGGTCGTAATCCTGCCCGCCTTCGCGCGCGAACAGGAAATCCACCACCGCCCGAGAGCGGGGGAGCGAGCCGACATGGGTGGTCAGAAGGGGCATGGATGGTCCTTGTCAGGTTGGCAGATCACAGGGTGATCCCGCTCAGGTCGAGCGTGGTTTGACGCGCATAAGCGCCGCTGAAATCGGCGGTCGCGTGCAGCGCACCGGGAACGGCGAGGCAGGCCAGCCCCGCGGCGCGCGCGGCATGGAACCCGTCCGGGTTATCCTCTATCGCGAGGGCATCTTGCGCTTGCAGATCGAGCGCCGCCAGCGCGGCATGGAACACGTCGGGTGCGGGTTTGGCTGGCAGGGCATGGGTGGCATCCAGCACGGTCGCGAAATCCGCGCGGGTCAGACCGGTGGCCGACAGGACCGCATCGACATTCGCGGCGCTCGTGCTGGTGGCCAGCGCCAGCCGCCACCCGCGTGCGCGCGCCAGTGCCAGCGTTTCGGCGACGCCGGGGCGCAGCGACACGCCCCGTGCCAAGGCTTGCTGGAACAACCGCGATTTGAGCTTGTGCAGACTTGCGGCATCGACGGTCTCGCCCTGCGCCTGCGCGAACCGCGCGATGCGGTCCCGCCCGCCGGCGCGCCGCAAAAGCGTGGCGTAGGTGTCCTCGTCCCAGTTCCAGTTCAACCCATGTGCGGCGAAGGCATCGTTGAAAGCCTTGCGTTGCAGATGCGATGTTTCGGCCAGCGTGCCGATTGATCCGAAGATAAGTGCCTTCATGTCTGCCTCTCGCTTTGCATAGCTCGGCGCGCACGGGCGTCGCGCGGTCGGGTCAGGCGCGCCATCATTGCGGCCGGGTCGGTCCGGCCGGGTCATCGGTGGCGGTGACGCGGTAGAGGCTGGCTTCGCCGGTCATGGCCGGGGCAATCGCGTGGGACAGGCTGGGCGGAATTGCCGCCGTGTCGCCGGGGTTCAGCACGGTGCTGCCGCCCTCCCAGGACAGCCGCCAATGCCCGCGCATGGGCATGAGCACTTCGTGGCGGGGTGTGCTGTAGGGCGTGTCGGGGATAGAGCCCCGCGAGAGGAATTCCACCTCGAATCCCGGACGGTCGCGTAGCACCCCCTCGGCCCCGATGACCTTGCAAGGCTGGCGGTCCGACAGCGCCATCATGTCCCAATAGCGCGCGACGTAATCGGGGATGACCTGCGCGGTGCCGGGTTCGGGGAAGGCGGCAAGCTCCGCGTCGCTCAGCAGCGGCATGGGGGCCACGCCCTCGGGCAGGGTCTGGCCCTGTTTGCTGTCATAAAGCTTGCCGTTGTCGCCCAAGACAAGCCCGTGATCGCGCGCATCCTCGATCACCTGCGGCGCCCAGATCACGCCGCCGCCGGCGTCATCGCCGCCCAGGATGGCCATGATCATCCCGTAATCGGTGCCGATATTTTCGAACCCGCGAAAGATGCCGGTGGGGATGTTGAAGATGTCGCCTTCTTCCAGCACCACTTCGCCCGCATTGCCCCAACGCCCCCAGAAGAACCGCCAGCGGCCTTTCAGCACGAAGAACACTTCGGCGGTGCGGTGGGAATGCAGGCTGTTGCGGCAGTTCGGCGGTTGCCCCGCCGCACCGATGTTGAAGCCCGGCGTGTCGGCGATATGCACATGCTGATCGGGGCTTTCCGACACGCCGCCGCCGATGATGGTAAAGTTTTCCTTCTGGTCGCTGCCGGGGGTATGCGCGTCGATGAAGGCGGTCTTGCAGGGCTTGAGCTCGCCATAGCGGACGATGCGCGCGGCCATTGCGTCGGGGGTCATGTCTCACCTGTATGCAGTGCGATCTGTTTCCAGATCGCGGTTTCGTCGAAAAGCGTGTAGTCGCGGCGGATGCCCCAGCCATGGCGGCCCTCCACGCCGCCCCAAGGGCCGAATTCGGCATGGGTCGCGCCCATGACATGGACGCGCGCGCCGGTGGGCGGGCCGAAACTGCCCCAGCCGTCATGCGTGCCGTCCAGCGACCAGCGCACGGCCGCGCGGGGCGGCATGAGCGGGTCGTCGCGGCCGATGATGTGGTGAAGGGTGAAGCGCGCCGACGGAAAGGCCGCGCGCAGCCCCATCCAGAAGCGTTCCGCCCCGTCATGCGAGGTGGTTTCCACGCCGCCGGGATAGACCAGGTTCGCCGCGCGATCGTAAACCTGCGCGATGGCGGCCATATCGGCGGACATCAGGCGGGTCAGCGTATCGGCCAGCCGCGCGCCCCATTCGTTGCTGTTGCCGCGCCCGGTATAGGGGCCAGCAAGGTCGATTTCGGGGGTGAAGG
>JAAAPG010000161.1 GCA_009908405.1 Alphaproteobacteria bacterium
GAAAACGGATGCGCCGTTCAGGTCGGGATAAGTTGGCAGGGTCATCAATGGCTCTCTCGTGTGACAAGTCGCGTGTCCTTGCCGACAAGGAAATCCAGATCGGCACCCTGATCGGCTTGCAACACGTGGTCGACATACAGTTTCGCATAGCCGCGCGTGTAATGCGGCGGGTCGGGCTGCCACGTGGCGCGGCGGGCGGCCAGTTCGGCGTCATCGACCAGCAGGGTCAGCTCCCCCCGGCTGGCCGACACGCGAATGCGGTCGCCGGTCTTGACCAAGGCCAAGGGGCCGCCCGCCTGCGCCTCTGGCGCGACATGCAGCACCACGGTGCCGAACGCCGTGCCCGACATGCGCGCATCCGACACGCGGACCATGTCGCGCACGCCCTGTTTGACCAGTTTGGCCGGGATCGGCATGTTGCCGACCTCTGGCATACCGGGATAGCCCTTTGGCCCGCAGCCTTTCAGCACCAGCACGGTGTCGGGCGTCACGGCCAGGTCGTCGCGGTCGATTTCGGCCTTCAACTGCTCGATGGTTTCGAACACATAGGCGGGGCCCTCGTGTTCCAGCAAAGCATCGGTCGCGGCGGATGGCTTCACGATGGCCCCGTCGGGGGCAAGATTGCCGCGCAGCACCCGCAGGCCCGCCGCCGGTTTCACCGGGTTCGAGAGTGGGCGGATCACGTCGTCGTTGAAGATTTCTGCCCCTTCGGCATAGGTGGCTATATCGCGGCCCATCACGGTCTGCGCAGGGCGCAGATGATCGCGGATTTGCGCCAGCACGGCAGGGACCCCACCCGCATAGGCGAAATCTTCCATCAGGTATTTGCCCGAGGGCATGCAATTGACCAACAATGGAATGTCACGGCCCTGTTCGATATCGGGCAGGCCAATATCCACCCCCACACGCCCCGCAATCGCAAGCAGATGCACCACGGCATTGGTGGACCCGCCCACGGCGGCATTGGTCAGGATCGCGTTCTCGAAGCTTTCGCGGGTCAGAATGTCGGATGGTTTCAGGTCTTCCTCGACCATCTCGACAATCCGGCGCCCGGTGTGATGCGCCAGCGCGCTGCGCCGCGCGTCGACCGCGGGCAGGGCGGCATTGGTGGGCAGGGCCAGCCCCATCGCTTCCACAAGCGACGCCATGGTGCTGGCGGTGCCCATGGTCATGCAGACGCCCGCAGAGCGTGACATGCCGGATTCGGCGGCCATGAAATCTTGCAGCGTCATGTCGCCCGCGCGCACGGCTTCGGAAAACTTCCAGACATCGGTCCCCGACCCGATGTCGCGCCCGCGCCATTTGCCATTCAGCATCGGGCCGGAACTGACGACGATGCTGGGAATATCGACCGACGCGGCGCCCATCACCTGCCCCGGCGTGGTCTTGTCGCACCCACCCAGCAACACGACCCCGTCAATGCCGTAAGCGCGGATGCATTCTTCCACATCCATGGCCAGCAGATTGCGAAACAGCATCGCCGTGGGCTTCATCTGCGTCTCGCCCAGGGACGTGACGGGAAATTCCACCGGAAAGCCGCCCGCCTCCCAGACGCCGCGCTTGACCGCTTCGGCCAGCAGCCGCAGCCCGCTATTGCAGGGCGTCAGCTCCGACCACGTGTTGCAAATGCCGATGATCGGGCGGCCATCGAAGGCATGGTCGGGAAAGCCCTGGTTCTTCATCCAGCTTCGGTGGATGAAGCCGTCCTTGTCCAGCTTGCCATACCAGTTCTGGCTGCGGCGGGGTTTTGTCATGTCGGGCGGTGGTCCTTCGGGGCCGGTGTCGGATTTCGAGTGTTTCGGGCGAGATAGCGATCAGGCCGTCTTAGCGCAGTCTTTTACCGGTCTTGGCATCAAAGAGAAAGGCGCGCGCAGGGTCGAAGCGAATGCCGACATCCGTATCCCCTGACAGGGTCGTCTCTCCATCCTCCGCGACGATCAGGCGCTCACCGGTCGTTGCATATAGATAGGCGTAGGAAATGCCGCCCAGCTTTTCGATCAGGTCCAGCCGGAAGCCATGTCCGTCGGGGTCGATGCGCACATGCTCCGGGCGAATCCCGAATTCGATCCTGGTGTCATCGGGCGGAAGGCCGACCGGCAGGGCCGGCGCGCCCGGCAGAGCCGGTATCGACAGCGCGCCCGCCGCGACTTGGCCGCCCAGGAAGTTCATCGCGGGCGATCCGATGAAACCGGCGACAAAGCGGTTATCGGGGTCGCGGTACAGGTCGAGCGGCGCGCCGACCTGCTCGACTCGTCCATCCCGCAACACGACGATCTTGTCCGCAAGTGTCATGGCCTCGACCTGATCGTGGGTCACGTAAATCATGGTCGCGCCAAGCTGCTTGTGCAGAGCAGCGATTTCGACACGCATATCCACGCGCAGCTCGGCATCAAGGTTTGACAGCGGTTCGTCGAACAGGAACACCTCTGGTCCGCGCACGATGGTGCGGCCGATGGCAACGCGCTGGCGTTGACCGCCCGACAGCGCCTTTGGCTTGCGATCCAGCAGGGGGTCCAGCTTCAGGATGCGCGCGGCTTCTGCGACCTTGGTGGTGATCTGGTCCTTTGGCACGCCGTTCATCCGCAGGCCGAATCCCATGTTCTCGGCCACCGTCATGTGCGGATAAAGCGCATAGGTCTGGAACACCATCGCCACCCCGCGCTGCGATGGATCAAGCCGCGTCACATCGCGCCCGCCGATGGTGATCTGCCCGGATGTGGTTTCCTCCAGCCCCGCGACCATGCGCATCAGGGTGGATTTCCCGCAGCCCGAGGGGCCGACGAAGACGCAGAATTCGCCATTCTCGACCTGCAGGTCGATCCCGTGGATAACCTGCACATCGCCGTATGTCTTGATGACATTCTCAAGTGTGACGCCGGACATGGTTATCCCCTTTTCGTTTCTGGTTTCGGCGCATTTTCTGTCAGACGGGCGATCACATCCAGCTCCGCCGGGTCGTAAGCGCGCCCATCCGGCCAGAGCAGATCGTGAAACCACTCGTCCGGCGCATGAACATGGCCATGCGAGGCTTCCAACTCGCGCGGCCAGGGCTGATGTGTCTGGGTACGCCCTTTGACCAGCCCCCAGTTATAGGCGCCGATCTTCGCGTCGTGATAGAATGGGAGTTGGTCATGGATGCGGCTGTCGATGGTGCGCGCCATCCATTCCGTTATCAGGAGCGGGCGGCCATGTTGCGCAAGCTGGGCCGCATAACGGCGCGCGTGGGCCAGGTCGCAATAGGCGTGAAAGGTGATGATATCCGACAGCGCCAATGCCTGACGATCAACCGGGTCGTCGAAGGCCGGCGCGTCGGCATCCGGTTTCGGCGTGCGCCACGCGGCGACCGTCAGCGGCTGGCGCGGGTTCACCGCGCGCGCCCAGTCGAAGCACTGCGCCATCAATGCCTTGCTGTGCGGGGTCAGGGCAGGGTCGTAGTCACCGTAACCCCCGCTTGCCTTGAACATCATGCGGTTGCCGGGTTCATTATACAGATCCCATGCCAGGATGCGCGGATCGTCGCCATGTGTGCGGATGACGTCCTGCACATAGGCGCGGAACTCTGGCCAGAGGTCGCGCTGCATCACAGCCGCGCGCCCCGGAGAGGCGACCGCGCGGCTGTTATGGATTCCGGGCACCGGGTCCGGTTGCGGGCCATGGACAGGCTCTGCCCCGCCAAAGCCGCAATCGTCGAACAGCACCGGCATGACGGACAGACCCAGGTCAGCGGCTGTCTGCAAAAGCCGGTCGAACCGGTCCAGCAGCCCGGCGCGATCCTGTTTCCAGACCAGAAAATGCAGGTTGGTGCGGATCGAATTCATGCCGAGCGCAGCCGCCCAGCCCAGTTCGCGCGCGATGGTTTCCGTGTCGAAACTGTCGGCCATCCACATCTCTAGAAAGTTGACAGCCGTCGAGGGCAGGAAATTGCACCCGATGGGCCAGGGCTGGGCCTGCCACCACGTGTTGGCCTGTGATGCGCTCCAGCGGGGCGAATGGGGGGCTGTCATGTCGCAATTTCCAATGATCGAGAACTTGTATGGAACGGCCCGCGCGTGTCGCGCGGGCCGGGTTTCGGGGTGTCAGCGGTCAAGCAGATCCTGCACATCGACCTGTGCATCAAGAAGTGCGGTATCGACCGGCTTGCCCGTCAGCCAGATCGCCTGGAACTCGCGGTTCAGCACGTCCTGGATCGCGCCGTAGCGGGCCGAGGGTGGCGTGTCGCGGGCGATATCCGCGGTGCCGGTGTATTCGTCACGATGCGGAAGCCCCGCATATTCGTCGCTTTCCAGCACCGAGGACCGCACCGCCATGTGACCGGTGCGTGCCCAGTCAACGTTGTGGTCGTTGATGAAGGCCAGCACCCGGAGCGCCGCGTCATAGGTTTCGGGATCGTTGGCCTTCAGGGGTGCCGGGATCGCCCACATGTGGCTGTCGGCCCATGTTGCACCCTCATTGAACAGGGTCGGGAAATCGGCGGCGTAGTAGGTGCTGAGCGCGGTTTCGGCATTCGCGGCCTCTGACGCATATAAATCGACCACCCATGTCCCGTTCACGAGGATCGCTGCCTCGCCGTTCAGGAAAGCCTGCTGGCTGTCGGCGTAATTGAGCTGCGGGTTTGCCAGTTCGGCCTCGAAGAGCTGCGTCACCGCCGAAATGGCATTGCGCGCCTCGGCTGTGTCGAGTGTTGCCGTGTCCCCGTCGAACACGTTCGCGCCTTGCTGCCAGACCAGCGCCAGCACAAGCCGCACCCCAAGCGGGAATTGCGCGAAATCGGCGGCAAGGTAATCCTGCCCCGTGGCCTCTTTCACCGCGCGGGCATGTTCCAGCAGTTCCTCGGGCGAGGACGGCAGCACCGGCGCGCCATCCGCGACCAGCCCGGCGGCTTCCATCAGGTCCATGTTGACGTGCCACAGGTTGGCGTGGAAATCCATCGGCACGCCGACGATGCGGTCGTTATAGGTCACGGCCTCCAGCGCGGCGGGTTCCCAGTCGCTCGGGTCGATCCCTGCCGCGTCCAGATCATCCGTCAGGTCGGCAAGCGCGCCAAGGCTTGCGAATTCCGGCACGCGGTGGCGGTGCATGACATGGACATCCGGCGGGGTGCCGCCCGCATAGGCGGCCTTGATCTGGTCGTAATAGTTGCCCCAGTCGGTGGGCAATGTGTTGACCGAGACCCCGTCCAGCGTCGCGTCTGCCGCGTTGATGATCGACTGGATGATGCAGGCCTCACCCACCGATGCCTTGGTGTCGGTCCCCGCATTCTCGCAGTCGCCAAAGAAGCGGCCCAGCGTGACCTCTTGCGCGATTGCGCCCGTGGCCAGAAGTGTCAGCGCGGTTGCGCCGAGTATCGCGTGTTTCATGAAGCTTCCTCCCTTTTCATGTTTTGCGAAATCGATCAGCCCTTGGTGCCGCCTGCCGTCATGGCGCGCACCACGTAGCGCTGAAAAACCAGGAACAGGACGACCACCGGCAACGAGGCGATGACACCAGAGGCCATGACCCGTCCCAGCCCTTCGGCCTGCGCGAAATTCGACTGGATCGATGCCAGCCCCAGCGTGATGGTGAAAAACTCGCGCTGCTGGGCCGAGACCAGCGGCCACAAGTAGTCATTCCAGGCATACAGGAATGTCAGGATCGCCAGCGTCATCATGGCCGGCCGCGCCAGCGGCAGCATGACGTGCCAGAAGATCTGCAACCAGCCCACCCCGTCGATGCGTGCGGCTTCCTCTATATCCTTGGGGATGGCCTTGAAGAACTGCATCATCAGGAACACCCCGATGGGCACCGCCACGCGGGGCAGGATCAGCGCGTGATGGCTGTTATGCCAGCCCCAGTCGGCGAACATGGTATAGAGCGGGATGAACACGGCCTGTTCCGGCACCATCAGCCCCATCAGGCACAGCACGATGATCGGCCCCTTGAACGGGAAATCCAGCCGCGCCAGCGCATAGCCCGCCGTGGTCGAGACCGCCAATACCGCCAGGGTCATGCCCGCCGACACGATCAGCGAGTTCAGGAACCACATCGGCACCTGCCCGAAACGAAACAGCGCGATGTAATTGTCGGGCGTGAAGGGAATGGGGATCAACCCCAGCGCCGTGGTCGACGTGGTGCGCGCCAGCACGTCATTGGGCTGAAAGGACAGCGACACCATCCAGATCGTGGGCACCAGCCACAGAAAGGCCGGGATCGAAAGCGCGAGGATCAGCCAGTAATACGAGCGGTTCATTCCTCCGTCTCCCGTCCCAGCACGAATTGCAGTATGGAAAACGCCCCCATGATGACAAACAGGAACACGGCCATCGCAGAGGCGCGCCCCAATTCACTGTCGCGGAACGCGGTTTGGTAGATGTAGCGCACCAAGACCTGCGTGGTGTCGTTCGGCCCGCCATTGGTCATCAGGTGCGACTGGCCAAACACTTGGAAATGCAGGATTATCTGCAAAACGACTACCACGGTGATCGTGCGTTTCAGGTTCGGCAACGTGATATGCCAGAACGCCTTGGCCCCGGTGGCATTGTCCAGTGCACCCGCCTCGTACAGGTCCTTCGAGATATCCTGAAGCCCGGCCAGAAACAGGATCATGGCAATGCCCAGCGACCACCATATGGTCGCGATCACGATCGCCGCCATGGCAAACCCTTCCGCCGTCAGCCAGACGACGGGTGATCCGCCGAACAGCTCTGTCAGGTTCGCGATCAGGCCTTGCCTGGGGGAAAACATGATCTGCCAGATCAGCGTGACCACCGTCACCGACAGCACCTGGCTCAGGAAGAACAACGTGCGCAACACGGCTTTCGCGCGGGTTTCACCATCCAGCGCGGCGGCCAGCAACATCGCCGTGACCGTCACCCCCGGCACCGCCAGCCCGACAAACAGTATCGTGTTGCCCACCGTGGGCCAGAAGCGGCGGTCAAACCAGCGCCCGCCCGCGTCGGGGTGAAATCCGGGCAGGACGAACAGCAGCAGCGCCGCGATGCCCATGGCCAGTGCCGTGACGCGCCCGGCGCGCCCGGACCGATACAACAGGTAACTGGCCACCATCCCCAGAAACCCGACGATCTGGAAACCGGGATTGGCCAAGGCCCCCCAGGTAATATCGCGCCCCCACATGACGCGCTCGTAATTGCGCAGGCCGACATAGGTCTTTGCATCCGGGTTGAAGGCCACGGCCATCAGGTTCCAGTCATGCAAGCTGATCCAGACCCCTTTGAAAAACGGATAGACCAGAAACAGGCCGTAGACGGCCATGAACGGCAACAGGAGTATCAGCGCGGCCTGACGCTGCGACAGCGCGCGGCGCGACCCTTGATGTTCGGGCATGTGGCGTCTCCTCCCAGAGCGGGCCGTTTCGGGCGCTTCGCCTTTTTCTTGCTAATATTAATTAGCAAACTTTATTAGTTCGTGTCAAGCTGTAGTATCGGCCCATGACCACCCGTGACACTTCACCGCCCGCGCGCGTTACGATGAAAGATGTTGCCGCCCATGCCGGGGTGTCGCAATCGACCGTGTCTTTCGTCCTGAACGGCATGGATGACATGCGAATCGGATCCGAAACCCGGCAACGCGTGCTGGATGCGGTCGCCGAACTTGGCTACCGCCCGCGCGGTGCCGGGCGCCCGCCCAGCACCCTGAGCAAGCGCGTGATCGGGTTCATGCTCGACGAGATAGCGACCAGCCCCTTTGCCGCCATTTCCATCGATGGCGCACAAGAGGAAGCGCGCAAACATGATGCGCTTCTGGAAGTCGTCATGACCGGGGGCGACACGGACTATGAAGCCGCGGCCTTGCGAAAATGGGCGGCAGACGGCGTTCATGGCGTGATCTATGGATCGATCCTGACACGCCGGATCGCGCCGCCTGACATGCTCGGCCGTCATCGCGCGGTATTGCTGAACTGCTACGATGCATCGGGCCGATATACATCCGTTGTCCCGGCCGAGCGGCGCGGCGGTGAAGCGGCCACCCGCAGCTTGCTGGCGGAAGGTCATGAGCAAATTGCCTTCATCTCGGGAGAGCCGTGGATGGATGCGTCGTGCCAGCGCAAGGAAGGGTTCGAGCGGGCCATGCGGGCCGCCGGATTGGCGATAGACCGGGGCTTGCTGCGCGAAGGCAACTTCCTTCCCAGCGGCGGGCGCTCGGCAACTCTGGACCTGTTGCGCGACGGCCCCCGGCCCGATGCGATATTCTGCGCAAACGACCTGATGGCCGTCGGGTGCTACGAAGCGCTCAAGGAACTTGGTGAGCGTCCGGGGGAAACGATCGCCGTGATGGGCTATGACGACCAGGAGATCGCGCAGCATCTGTCCCCGGCTTTGTCCACGGTGTTGCTGCCGCATCGCGAAATGGGGCAATGGGCCGTCACCTCCCTGATGGGGGACG
>JAAAPG010000150.1 GCA_009908405.1 Alphaproteobacteria bacterium
ACGGCGCTGGCCACGGACACCGGCGCGCTGCCCATTCCCTGCGACATGGCCGATTTCGACGAAGTCGCGCAGGCGGTGGCGACCATGCAGGACCGCTTCGGCGGTCTGGATGTGTTGGTGAACAACGCCGGCGTGATCGACCCGATCGCGCCGCTGGCGCAGGCCGACCCGGACGCATTCGGGCGGCTGATCGACATCAACCTCAAGGGCGTGTTCCATGGGATGCGCGCGGCCCTGCCGGTCCTGCCCAAGGGCGGCACGATCATCACCGTGGGGTCCGGCGCAGCGCATAACCCGCTGGAAGGCTGGGGCGCCTATTGCAGTTCAAAGGCAGGCGCGTGGATGCTGACCCGCGTCGCCGCGCAGGAAGCGCCGCATCTGCGTCTGTTCAGCCTGTCGCCCGGCACCGTCGCCACCGACATGCAGCGCAGCATCCGCGACAGCGGCATCAACCCGGTCAGCCAGTTGGATTGGTCGGCGCATATCCCGCCCGACTGGCCCGCCCGCGCCTTGGCATGGATGTGCACGCCCGATGCCGATGAATGGGTCGGGCAGGAAGTGTCCTTGCGCGACGCGGGCATTCGCGCACGGCTGGGGTTGGTCGCATGATAACGCTCGATATGGCGGATGGGCTTTGGACCATCATCCTGAACCGTCCCGACAAGGCCAATTCGCTGACGCCCGACATGCTGGCAGAGCTGTGCGAGATCACCGCGCGGCGCGACTTGCCGAATGCGATCATCCTGACCGGCGCGGGCCGCGTGTTCAGCGCCGGGGCCGATCTTGATGCCGCGCGCGCCGGGCTTGCAACCTCTCCGCTATGGGAGCGGCTTTCGGGCCAGATCGCCGACCTGCCTTGCCTGACCATCGCGGCGCTGAATGGCACGCTGGCGGGCGGCGCGTTCGGCATGGTATTGGCCTGTGATATCCGTCTGGCGGTGCCGGGCGCGAAATTCTTCTACCCGGTCATGAAACTGGGCTTTTTGCCGCAACCCTCCGACCCGGCGCGGCTGGCCGCGCTGGTCGGCCCCGCGCGGGCCAAGATGATCCTGATGGCGGGCGTCAAGACACAAGCGGAAGAGGCGCTGGGCTGGGGCTTGATCGACCGAACCGCCCCGCCCGAAACCCTGCTGGACGAGGCCCGCGCGCTGGCTGCCGATGCCAGCGCCGCCGCGCCCGATCATGTTGCCGCGATCAAACGGCTTGTCACACCGGAATAGGCTAGGCGCGCGCCATGATTGCAGCTAACAATAGCGCCATGCGTCGTCTTTCGTCCCTTGCGACCCCTTTCGCGCTGGCCCTTGTGCTGGCACTCGGGTCCGTGGGGTTTGCCGCCTCGCACCAAGGCGGGGCAGGGACGGACCGGTATGTCATCTGCACCGGCTACGGGCTTGTCACCATCACGGTCGATGCGCAGGGCAACCGCGTGGCCGAAGGTGTGCCGTGCCCCGATAGCATGGCCTTGTCGGCGGCGATGCCGGTATCGGCGCCAAGCGTCACCTTTTCGCGTCTGGCGGTCGCGCGTATTGTTGTCCAGGAAAGCCGTGTTCTGGCCCGCGCCCAGACCACCGACGCATGGCGCGATGCGCGCGCGCCGCCTGCCCCTGTTTTTGCCTGATCTGACCAAATCTACGCAAACTCAAGGATATGACATGACACGTTTTGCATTCGTGGCAGCCGCCGCTGCCCTGTTCGCCCTGCCCGCCGCGGCAGATATCACCATCAACGACGCTTATGCGCGCGTCGCGTCGCCCATGGCGCAATCGGGCGCGGCCTTCATGGGCATTCAGAACAGCGGCGCGGAAGATGACCGGCTGGTTGCCGCCCGCTCTGACGTGGCGCAACGGGTCGAACTGCACACCCATATCGCCGATGGCGACGTGATGCGCATGGTCGAGGTCGAGGAAGGTTTCGAGGTTCCCGCAGGCGACACCCATATGCTGGAACGCGGCGGGCACCACGTGATGTTCATGGGCCTGAACCGCAAGCTGGCCCATGGCGACGAGGTTGCCGTGACGCTGGTGTTTGAAAACGCCGGTGAGATGGATGTCGTCATCCCCGTCGATCTGGAACGCAATGACGTGACCGGCGAAATGGGGGGCATGAAGATGGAGCATGACCACGGCAATATGGGCGGTGACGGGGACATGAAAATGGACCACGGCCATAAGCACTGACACGGTTCGGGCGCGGGGGTATCCTCGCGCCTGTTTCCATCAGGGGGACCATGCGCGTTCAATTCGTCTGCCTTGGCAATATCTGCCGTTCGCCCACGGCCCATGCGGTGCTGCGCGCGAAGGCGCAGGGCTTGGGCTGGCAGGTTCACAGTGCGGGCACCGGCGGTTGGCACATTGGCCACCCGCCCGACCCGCGCGCCGTGGCCGAAGCCGAAGCGCGCGGTTACCCGATGGCGGATTTGCGCGCCGAGCGGTTCACGGCGGATGATTTCGACCGCTTCGACCTGATCCTCGCCATGGATCGCAGCAACTTGCGCGACATTCTGGCCCTGCGTCCCAAGCAGGGCGGCGCCAAGACCGCGCTGTTTCTGGAACACACGCTGGGCCAGCGCCGCGATGTGCCAGACCCGTATTATTCCGGCGGCTTTGCCAAGGTGTTCGACATGATCGAACGCGGGGCCGATGCTTTGATTAGCTCTTCTTCTTGAAGCGCGGTTCGGTGCGGTTCCACAGCCGCTTGATGTTGTCGCGGTGTTTGTAGAACACCAGTAGCTTGGCGGCCACCAGCACGGCCACGACGGGCAGATACCCCATGAACCCGGCATAGATGGATGACATGCCGCAGGCCGTCAGCCCCGCCAAAGACGAATAGCGGCTGGCCTTGAAGGTCACGATCCATGTCGCGCAGGTGGCCAGCCCGACGGGCCAAGCCAGCGCCAGCGCGATGCCGATGAAGGTGGCCACGCCCTTGCCGCCCTTGAACCCGATATAGACCGGGTAAAGATGTCCGATGAAGGCCGCTAGCGCCGCGACCTGCGCCGCGTCCGGCCCGATCAACCAACCGGCCAGCAGCGCGGCAATGGCACCTTTCAGCGCATCCAGCGCGAAAGTGGCCACCCCCGCCGCCTTGTTGCCGGTGCGCATGACATTGGTCGCGCCGATATTGCCAGAGCCTATGGCGCGCAGATCGCCCAAGCCCATGACACGGGACATGACCACGCCGAACGGGATGGACCCCAAAGCGTAAGAGGCCAACCCGACAAGACCCAAAAGCCAAAGCGGCGTTACAAGTTCGGGGGTCATGCTACTACCTCTTGCGCATCGAACACGCAAACTCCGCTGACATAGGTGGCCAGCACGCGGCCTTCCATCCGGGCGCCGTCATAGGGCGTGTTCTTGGATTTCGACGCCAGCGTCGCGCGGTCCAGCACGAAAGGCGCGTCGGGGTCGAACAAGACCAGATCGGCGGGGGCATCTGCCGCCAGCCGCCCGCCGGCCAGCCCCAGGCGTTTCGCCGGGTTGAGCGACAACGCGCGCCAGATGGTCGGCAGGTCCAACCCTTCGGAATGGTAAAGCCGCATCGCGGCGGGCAGCAGCGTTTCCAGACCCACCGCGCCCGCGGCGGCTTCCTCGAACGGCAGGCGCTTGGATTCCTCGTCCTGCGGGGTGTGCATGGAGCAGATCACGTCGATCAAGCCATCCGCCACCGCTTGCACCATGGCGCGGCGGTCATCCTCGGACCGCAGGGGCGGGGTGAACTTGAAGAAGCTGCGGTAGCTGCCAAGGTCCAGTTCGTTCAGCGTCAGGTGGTGAATGGAAATGCCCGCCGTCACGTCCAGCCTGTTCGCCTTGGCGCGGGTCAGGGCGGGCAGGCTGCGCGCCGATGTGATCTGGTCAGCATGGTAGCGCACGCCGGTCATCTCGACCAAGCCCATGTCGCGGTCAAAGCCCATGCGTTCGGCCATGGGCGACACGGCGGGCAGGCCGCGCAAGGACGCGAATTTGCCCGATGTTGCGCAGGCGCCATACGACAAGCCGGGGTCCTGCGGGTGGCCGATGACCAGCGCACCAAGCCCGCGCGCATAGGCCATGCAGCGCGACAGAACCTTGGTGTCGGTGCTGACGCGGTCGCCATCGGTGAAGGCCACGGCACCCGCATCCAGCAGAAAGCTGATTTCGGCCATCTCGCGCCCCGCGCGGTCGCGGGTCAGCGCGGCCATGGCGCGGATGTTCACCGGCGTGCGCGCGGTGGCGCGGCGGGTGACGTATTCCAGCACCTCGGGCGTGTCGATGGCGGGGTCGGTGTCGGGGCGCATGACGATGGTGGTCACACCGCCCCGCGCCGCGGCCAGCCCGGCGGTGCGCAAGGATTCCTTGTGCTGCGCGCCCGGTTCGCCCACCTGCACGCCCATATCGACAATGCCGGGGGCCAGGCATTTACCGCCGCAATCCACCGCTTGCGCGCCATCGGGGCAGGGCCCGTCGCGTTCCGTGATCGTGCCGTCCTGCACCAGCAGCGTGCCGACCGCGTCGGTCCCACCCTCCGGGTCGATCAGCCTTGCATTGTGAAACCACAGCATCAGCAGTTTTCCTTATCCTGCAATCGTGTCGCGCAGTTGGGCCGCCACGGCAGCGGAGTAGGCCAGCCGGGTGACCGCGTCATGGCCGCGAACAGGTTCGCGCATTCGCGGGCTTGGGGCACGACGACGACAAGCTGCTCTCCGGGCTGCAAGCTGATCTCCGTCACCGCTCATGCCCCCTTGCGCTTGGACCGTTTCAGGCGCGCGGCCTCTATTTCTGCCACCACGTCCTCGGCACCGTCGATGTGCTTAATCAGGTATTTGTCGCCCGCCTTGGTGATGATCTGGATATCGCCCATCAGGCGGCGCACCTGCGTCAGTTCCAGCAGATACACGCTGCGCCCGCCCGGGCCGATCAGCCGTGCATTGGTCAGCCGCCAGCGGAATTTCATTTGCTCGGCATACAGCCACGCGCCCCGCACGGCCAGCGCCAGCACGGCCCCCAGCGCGCCAATCGCGGCATAGGGCGACCCGATGGCCCACAGCACCACGCCCGCGCCAACCATACCTATCACGCCCAGAACCCCGTGATCGCGCCAGTACCGGCCCGTGTCCGAACGGATTTCGCGCAGCAGCTTTTCGCCCGGTTCCAGCGGGGTGTCGTCCGTGTCGGGGCGGGTTTCGATGGGTTCATTCATCCGAAATGCTCCGCAAGCGGTCGCGTTCGCGGCGGCGGCGCAGGTTCTGCGCCAACAGATCCATTGCCGCCATGCGCACGGCGACACCCATTTCCACCTGTTCCTGGATGACAGAGCGGTTGATGTCATCGGCAATCGCGCCGTCGATTTCCACGCCCCGGTTCATCGGGCCCGGATGCATGACGATGGCGTCGTCCTTGGCATAGGCCAGCTTTTCAGCATCCAGCCCGTAGCGGTGGAAATACTCGCGCTCTGACGGGACGAAGCCGCCATCCATGCGCTCGCGTTGCAGGCGCAGCATCATGACCACATCGGCGCCTTCAAGGCCCGCTTTCATGTCGTCGAACACCTCGACGCCGAAATCCTCGACCCCCTTGGGCATCAGCGTGCCGGGGCCGACAAGGCGCACGCGGTTTTCCATCTTGCCCAGCAGGATCAGGTTCGACCGCGCGACCCGGCTATGGGCAATGTCGCCGCAAATGGCCACGGTCAGGCGGTGCAGGCGGCCCTTGGCGCGGCGGATGGTCAGCCCGTCCAGCAGCGCCTGCGTGGGGTGTTCGTGTTTGCCGTCGCCCGCGTTCAGTACCGCGCAATTCACCTTTTGCGCCAGCAGGTCCACCGCGCCGGAATTGCCATGGCGCACCACCAGCAAATCGGGGTGCATGGCGTTCAGTGTCAGCGCCGTGTCGATCAGGGTTTCGCCCTTCTTCACGCTGGATTGCGCCATCGCCATGCTCATCACATCCGCGCCCAGCCGTTTGCCCGCCAGCTCGAAACTGGCCTGCGTGCGGGTGGATGCCTCAAAGAACATGTTGATCTGCGTCATGCCCTGCAACGCGCGGCTGTGCTTTTCCGCGCTGCGGTTCAGGGCGACGTAATCTTCGGCCAAGTCAAGAATCGCGGTAATCTCGGCCGGGTGCAGATGTTCGATCCCCAGAAGGTGATCTTGGGTGAAGGTCATGGGGCACTCGCGCGATGGGTCAGCGCCACGGGTATAGAAACCCTGCCCCCA
This sequence comes from Alphaproteobacteria bacterium, assembly GCA_009908405.1. Lineage (GTDB taxonomy): Bacteria > Pseudomonadota > Alphaproteobacteria > Rhodobacterales > Rhodobacteraceae > Roseinatronobacter. Next base: position 6,188 of record JAAAPG010000150.1, read on the forward strand.
TGCGGCAAGGATAAACCGCGCGCTTTCCCTTGGGGCGCGGGCAGGCTACCTGTATAGTATGGAATCGGCATGGGAAAACGACTGGCATCTGGCGCGCGCCTACTTGGCGTGGCAGGCAGAGCTTGGTGCGACGGATGCGATTTGCGACGCGCCGGTCAACCGCTACGACCTGCCCGCCAAGCTGGAAAAGCCGAAACCCGCGCCGGTTGCCGCCGCCCCGACGGCAGAGGCCGCGCAGGTGGACCCGGTTGCAGAGGCGCGGGCGATGGCGCGGGGCGCGCAGGATCTTGACGGCTTGCGCGCTGCCATGGCCGCTTATGACCATTGCGAGCTGAAGCGCGGGGCGCGCAACCTTGTGTTCTGCGATGGCGCGGCATCCGCGCGCGTCATGATCGTGGGCGAGGCGCCGGGCCGCGAAGAGGACCGCGCGGGCAAGCCTTTCGTGGGCGAGGCCGGGCAGATGCTGGACCGCATGTTCGCCGCGATCGGGATGGGGCGCACCAATCCCGACCCGGCTAAAGCGCTCTATATCACCAACATTTTGCCATGGCGCCCGCCGCAAAACCGCGACCCCTCGACCGAAGAACGCGCGATGATGCGGCCTTTCGTGTTGCGCCATATCGAATTGGCGGACCCGGATATCCTGATCCTGATGGGGCGGATTTCGGCCAGCACGTTGCTGGAGCGCGATGTGCGGATCACGCAGGAACGCGGGCAATGGCTGGACGTGGCGCAGCGCCCGACCCTCCCCATGCTGCACCCCGCCTACCTGCTGCGCAACCCGGCGGCCAAGCGCGACGCATGGGCCGACCTGCTATCCCTGCAAGCCAAGCTGAGAGAGCTGACATGAGCCGTATCGACACCGACAAGCCCTTTATGCCCGTGCGGTTCGCGGTGCTGACCGTGTCCGACACGCGCGCGCTGGCCGAGGACCGCTCGGGCGACACGCTTGCCGCGCGTATCGACGGTGCGGGGCACAAGCTGGCCGCGCGCGATATCGTCCGCGATGAGCGCGCCCAGATCGCCGCCAAACTGCGCGACTGGTGCGCCGATGACGGGATTGACGCGATCCTGACCACGGGCGGCACCGGGCTGACCGGTCGCGATGTGACGGTCGAAGCGCATCGCGACGTGTATGAAAAGGAAATCGAGGCGTTCGGAACCGTGTTCACCATCGTGTCCATGCAAAAGATCGGCACATCCGCCATCCAGTCGCGCGCCTGCGCGGGCGTGGCGCAGGGCACCTACCTGTTTGCGCTGCCCGGATCACCGGGGGCGTGCAAGGACGCATGGGATGAAATCCTGTCCAAGCAATTCGATTATCGCCACGCGCCTTGTAACTTTGTCGAGATTTTCCCCCGTCTGGACGAAGATTTGCGACGGAAATGACACGCTGCGGCGTTATAGCAGGTTGAACCATCCGCGCGCGCGGCGCGTAAAGGGTGTAGCAAACTTGGAGTAGCCATGCGTTTTCTGACCCGTAGCCTGTTGGGCTTGTTCCTGGCCGCCGTGTCCGTGTCGGCCTTGGTCTATGCCGGGGCGACCTTGTTCAGCGCGATCCAAAGCCGGGCAGAAGAGTCCGGCGGCCGCGGCGGCGACGCGCGTGAACGGGTCTTTACCGTGCGTGCCGTAACGGTGTCACCGGGGCAGGTGGAGCCCGTTCTGTCGGCCTTTGGCGAGGTGCGCAGCCAACGCACGCTGGAACTTCGCGCGCCTGTGGGTGGACGGATCATAGACCTTGGCGAAGGCGTCGAAGATGGGGCCGAAGTGCAAGCCGGACAGATGCTGTTCCGTGTGGACCCTGCCGATGCCGAAGCCGCGCTTGCCATCGCGCAAAGCGATCTGGCCCGCGCCGAAGCCGAATTGCGCGAGGCCGAGCGCGCCCTGACCCTAGCCGCCGAGGATGTCGCAGCCACGCAAGCGCAATTCGACCTGCGTTCGCGGGCGCTGGCGCGGCGGCTGGATTTGACCGAACGTGGTGTGACCACCGAAGCCGCGCTGGAAGACGCGGAATTGGCCGTGGCCTCGGCCCGCCAGGCGCTGGTCGGGCGCAAACAGGCCCAGGCCACCGCCGAAGCGCGCGCCGATCAGGCCCGCACCGCGCTGGACCGC
>JAAAPG010000110.1 GCA_009908405.1 Alphaproteobacteria bacterium
GCAAGGCGCGCGCAACAGGTTCATGCGGGCGGGCGTGGCAGCGCCACCGCCCGCGCTGGAACCGATCGCGACTGCCGACCTGCCCGACCGGCTGCCCGACGCGCGCGCGCTCGGGATGGTTCCGGACACCTGCGCACACCGGCAGACCGGAACGCACAAAGCCGCGCGTGCCACGCTGGACAGTTTCCTGACCACGCGGGCGGAAGGGTATCGCGCCGGCATGTCATCCCCCCTGAGCGGCGAGCGCGCCTGCTCGCGACTGTCGCCGTACATCGCGCTGGGCGTGCTGTCGGTGCGCGAGGTGGACCTGGCGCGACAGGCGACGCCCGTGGACCGCCCCGGTTGGAAGGCCAGCATGACCAGCTTCGCCAAGCGCTTGGCGTGGCGCGATCATTTCATCCAGAAGCTGGAAGACGAACCCGCGCTGGAACACCGCTGCCTGCACCCCGCGCATGAGGGGTTGCGCAGCACCGACGCCGCGCGGTTGCAGGCTTGGGCGGCGGGGCAAACCGGCGTGCCTTTCGTCGATGCCTGCATGCGCTACCTGGCGGCGACCGGCTGGTTGAATTTCCGGATGCGCGCCATGCTGATGAGCTTTGCCAGCTACCATCTGTGGCTGGATTGGCGCGACACTGGCGCGGTTCTGGCGCGGCGCTTCACCGATTACGAACCCGGCATTCACTGGAGCCAGGTGCAGATGCAATCGGGCACGACCGGCATCAACACGTTGCGCATTTACAACCCGGTCAAGCAAGGCCATGACCAAGACCCGGACGGGCGGTTCATTCGCGCCTGGGTGCCGGAATTGAAGGGGGTTGCGCCCGCGCATCTGCACGAACCCTGGACCGCGCCGAATGCGCGCGCGGTGCTGGGGACGCGCTACCCCGAACCTGTGGTCGACCTTGCAGCCGCCGCGCGGCAGGCGCGTGACGTGATGTGGGGGCTGCGCAAGGATGCAAGCTTTGGCGATGCCGCGCGCGCGGTCGCGGTCAAGCACGCATCGCGCGCGCGGGGGACCGACCGTGGCAGCGCGAGCGCAAAGCGCGCGGCCACGCGCAAGCGGCCCGACCCGTCGCAGCTGAGTTTCGACCTTTAGGGGCGCAGGTAAGCGTAGCCGTCATATTGCAGTTCCATCAGGCGGACCGCGCCAGAGGGCACAACATCCGCCTCTGACAGCAGCGGGATATCGGTTTGGGTGCGCTGCTTCATGGCCTGAACCGTGTTGAGGCAGGCGGAGAAGCTGAGCGTGTCATGCGTCAGCGCCATGACGGAAATGCGGTCGGCCACGGGCGAGGTGTCTTCGCGCAGCATGTGCAATCCGGGGCCATAGGTCACGATCTCGACCGTCACCTCTTCCCCGATGCCCTCGTAATGCTTGATGATATTGGCGGCATTGTTCAGCGCCATGTTCATGGTGCGAACGGATTCTTCGTCGACATGGATGGCGACTTTCGCGCCTTCGGCCCAGGCGGCCAGCGGGCCAAGTGCCAGAATCGTCGCGGCAAAGCCCGCGCGGAGTGTCGTTTTCATGAGTGTTCCTCCCAGAAAGCGGGTCGCGGTCATGCGCCCCGGATGGAAAGGATGCGTGACAGGCTGCCGCAGTTCAAGAAAAACATTCGCATGTTCTCATGGAGTTGGTTTTGACGCCCTGCGTCGCGCGACTACTTTTAACCCATGGGAAAGGTGTTCTGATGGCCAAGCATCCGAAGAAAGGCGATCTGCCGACCAAGACTTGCGCCACCTGCGGGCGCCCGTTCACATGGCGCAAGAAATGGGCCAGGGTCTGGGACGAGGTGCGCTATTGTTCGGACCGGTGCCGGGGCGCGCGCAAAACTGCTTGAAGCATGTCGCGCGAAACTGGTTTCCGGTGTTGCGCAAAAAGTCATGCGATCATGAAATGTTAGAGCGCGACGCGCTCAGGCCCCGCGCGCCTTGCGGTAAAGCGACGGCGGCCGCCCGGTCGAGGCGGAGAAGGCGCGCGAGAAATACCCCGGTGTCGAGAAACCGAGTGTGCGCGCGATATCTTGCACCGGCACATCCGTGTCGGTCAACATGCGGCGGGCTTCGTAAATCCGGCGCTCTTGCAGCATTTGCAGCGCGCTGCGCCCGCAACTGGCGCGGCAGGCGCGGGTCAGATGCGTCGGCGTCACGCCAAGCGCCTGTGCGTAGTCGCTGACATTCAGGGCCGACCCGAATTCGCGTTCCAGAAGGGCTGTGTAGCGCGCGGTCAGCCGCTCGTTGGCATTGCGCGACGACAGGCCCCGCGGGCTGTCATCCCCCGCAGAGCTGCGCTGACGTTCCAGCCAGATCGCCAGCAGCCCGATCTGATGGCGCGCGGCGCGTTCGGCATAGGCTTGCCCGCCGTCCAGTTCGCGTTGAATGGCGTCAATGATCTGCGCGACCTCCGCGTGTTGCGTGCTGTCGCGCAGCCGCAGGTGCATCGGCGTGTCGGGCAGGTCCAGCCCCACCGGGTCGCCCATATGCAGCGCCACGCCCTGAACACGGCTCATGGCCTGGAACCCATACATCGTGCCGGGGGGTATGTAGACCGCATTATGCGGGTGAAAGCCGCGCGTGCTGCCGCCCAGCGTGATACGGCCTTGCCCGGAGGTGAACCAGAAAAACACCGGTTCGCGCAGGGCGCGCAGGGTTTCGAGTTGCCATTTCGGCGCCGAGGCAAGTTTCGAAACAGGAACGAGGCGCAGCCGTTTCGGGTGGTCTGGAATTCGTGTCATGCGATGCTTGTTCCCCCTGATCCTGTCAAGATTAGGACAGCGATGTGGCAGGGGAAGCGGGAATCCTCACGCAACCGTGAGTCGCCCGTGAGTTTTACATGCAGCGTTGCAGTTGGGTGACTCTGCTCGCGGGGTCTATAAAAGTCGTGCCCAGTCGGACATGCGCGCGCGAAACCATGTCCGCTGGCGCTTGGCATATTGGCGCGTGGCAAGTGTTGCGGCGGCAACGGCATCTGCCAACGAGATGTGGCCTTGCAGATGCGCGATCAGCTCTGGCGCGCCGATGGCCTTGGCCCATGGGGCGCGCGCGTCCCAGATCGGCAAGACCGCGCGCGCCTCGTCCATGGCGCCTTGGGCCAGCATGGCCTCGAATCGCGTGGCGATTCGCTGCGCCGACCATTCGGGCGCGGGCAGCATCACGAAAGCCGATGTCTTCGCCAGCGGCAACAGCGGCGGCGGTGTGTCGTCCTGCCACGCGGCCAGGCCCCGGCCCGTGGCGCGCTGCACCTCCCACGCGCGCTGCACGCGGGCGGGGTTGCGCGTGTCGATGCGGGCGGCGGTGTCGGGGTCGAGTTCGGCCAGAAGGGTCTCAAGCCCGGCCCGCGCCAGCAGCGCGTCGCCCTCGGCCCGGATGGCCGGGGGTGTGGGCGGAATGCGGGCAAGTCCTTCGGTCAGGGCGCGGAAATACAGCCCCGTGCCGCCAACGATCACCGGGTTGGGATGCTGCGCCAGCACGTCGTGCATCGCCCGCAGCCAATGGCCCACCGACCAGTCCTGATCCGCGCCGACACAGCCATACAGCAGATGTGGCGCGCGCGTGCGGTCCTGCGCATCCGGGCGGGCGGTCAGAACCTGCCACATGCTGTAGACCTGCAACGCATCGGCATTGACGATGGTCCGCCCCTGCGACTCGGCCAGCGCCAGCGCCAGCGCGGATTTCCCGCTGGCTGTCGGACCGGCCAGCAGCACCGGACGGTCGAGCAGGGGAGGATTGCTGCGCAAAGCGGTCAGCACATCGGCAAATTCCGGCATAGCCCTCGCTTTCACATTGAACCCCGATGCGTTTTCCGACATTTTCACGCGCATGAAAAGCGCCTGTTGTCATGGACGCAGCGCGCGCCATGGAAGGATGCCCGATGACCGACCCCGCCCCGTCCCGAAGCGCGCAATATTCGCGTGTCATGCTGAAAGTTTCGGGCGAGGCATTGATGGGGGATCAGGGCTACGGCCTGCACCCGCCGACGGTGGCACGTATCGCCCAAGAGGTGAAATCGGTGCATGACCTTGGCGTCGAGGTCTGCATGGTCATCGGCGGGGGGAACATCTTTCGCGGGTTGCAGGGGTCGGCCCAGGGGATGGAGCGCACCACCGCCGATTACATGGGCATGCTCGCCACGGTGATGAACGCGCTGGCCATGCAGGCCGCGCTTGAAGCGCATGGCGTGTTCACCCGCGTCATCAGCGCCATCCCGATGGACCAGATCTGCGAGCCGTATATTCGCCGCCGCGCCGTGCGCCACCTGGAAAAGAAGCGCGTCTGCATCTTCACCGCGGGCACCGGCAATCCGTATTTCACCACCGACACGGCCGCCGCGCTGCGCGCAAATGAAATGGCCTGCGACGCGATCTTCATGGGCAAGAACGGGGTGGACGGTGTGTATGACAAGGACCCGCGCACCCACTCCGACGCCACCCGTTATGACAGCATCAGCTATGACGACGCCTTGTCGCGCAACCTGAAGGTCATGGATACCAGCGCCTTGGCCTTGGCGCGCGACAACAACTTGCCGATCATCGTGTTCGGCCTGGACCAACCGGGCGGGTTTCGCAGCATTCTGGCAGGCGAGGGGCCGCGCACGATCGTGCATAGCTGACACGGGCTATCACATCCGGCGAGTTTTCTGTATCAAGGGGCGAAGCGGCTGGGTGCCGCGCCCGAAAAGAGGACCATAACAGGCATGTCTGACGAGATAGAAATTGATCTGGACGATCTGAAACGCCGCATGGACGGGGCCATGGGGGCGTTGAAATCCGAATTCGCTTCGTTGCGCACCGGGCGCGGCTCGGCGTCGATGCTGGACCCGATCATGGTCGAGGCTTACGGCCAGAACACCCCCATCAACCAGGTCGGCACCGTGAACGTGCCCGAGCCCCGGATGGTGACGATCAATGTCTGGGACAAGTCGATGGTCGGCAAGGTCGAAAAAGCCATCCGCGAATCCGGTCTCGGGATCAACCCTCAACTGAACGGCACCATCATCATGCTGCCGATCCCGGAACTGAACGAGGAACGCCGCCGCGAGTTGAGCAAGGTCGCGGCGCAATACGCCGAACATGCCCGCGTCGCCGTGCGCAACATTCGCCGCGACGGGATGGACCAGTTGAAAAAGGCCAAGGCCGCCGGGATGTCAGAGGACGAGCAAAAGCTCTGGTCAGAAGAAATCCAGGACCTGACAAACACCTATATCGGCAATATTGACGCGGCGCTGGACGGCAAGCAGGAAGAAATCATGCAGGTCTAGGCCGGCAGGATCATTTGGGCAGATCAAGATGACATTCGACCAGCAGCGCAACGATGGCGACGAAGACCCTGCCTTGCAGAACCATCTGCATGTCGCGGTCATCATGGATGGCAACGGGCGCTGGGCCAAGAACCGCGGCTGGCCGCGGCTTGTCGGGCACCGCAAGGGCGCCGAGCGCGTGCGCGAACTGGTCGATGCCTGTCCCGATATCGGCATCCGCTACCTGACGCTATATGCGTTTTCGACCGAGAACTGGAAACGCTCGACCGAGGAAGTGCTGGGCCTGATGTCGCTTTTCGGGCGCTACATCCGGCGCGAAGCCGGGCGTATGCGCCGCGAAGGTGTGCGGATGCGCATTATCGGGGACCGCAAACGGCTCGATCCGAAATTGCAGGCGCTGTTCGACTGGATCGAGGAAGACACTGCCAAGAATGACCGCGTCCATCTGACAGTCGCCATCAATTACGGGGGCCGCGACGAGATTGCCCGCGCGGTGCGTGCCGCCGCGCGCGATGTTGCCGCGGGCACAGTCGCGCCGGACGCGCTGACGCAGTCCGCCTTTGCAGGGTATCTCGATACATCGGACCTGCCCGACCCCGATCTCGTGGTGCGAACATCCGGGGAAACGCGCGTGTCGAACTACTTGCTGTGGCAGGCAGCCTATTCCGAATATGTTTTCACGCCGGTTCTGTGGCCCGATTTCACCCCGCAGACCATGGTTGACATCCTGCATGAATACGGGCTGCGCGAACGCCGCTTCGGCGGGGTGACGTAGCGGTGCCAGAGTTTTCGGACCTGCGCGCGCGGGCCTTGTCCGGCGCGGCCATGGCAGGGCTTGGCGCAGGCGCAATCTGGCTGGGCGGCCCTGTCTTTGTCGGCCTTGTCTGCGTGCTGTCCGGGCTGATGGTCTGGGAATTGACCCGTATGCTGGACGCGGGGGCGCCCTTTGGCAAGGCAGAGGCTGCGGGTTTTACCGCCGCCGTGGTGCTCGCGGTGTTCACATGGCGCTTTGACGGTGCGGTGCTGATCGTGCTCACCGGCCTTGTCGCGGCCCTGCTGGCATGGCGCTTCCCCAAGGACCGGACGGTGGCCGGGGCCTATCTGGTGCTGATCCTGCTGGCCGGGCTGGGCCTGATCGCGCTGCGCGGCGAATACGGCGCGCTCTGGGTGCTGTGGCTGGTTGCGTTGGTCGTCGGGTCCGACGTGGCCGGGTATTTCGCGGGCCGCACCTTTGGCGGGCCAAAGCTCTGGCCGCGCGTCAGCCCCAAGAAAACATGGTCGGGCACGGTCGCGGGCTGGTCGGTTGCCGTGGCGATTGCGTTGGCTTTCATGCCGGTGCTGGGCGCCGGGGCGGGGCTGATTGCAGCCTCCGTCCTCATAACCATGGCCGGGCAGGCGGGCGATATTGTTGAAAGTGCCATCAAACGTCACGCGGGGGTCAAGGACAGTTCCAACCTGATCCCCGGTCATGGCGGGGTGATGGACCGGTTCGATGCCCTGATCGCGGCGGCGTTCGTGGCCTTCGCGCTGGCACAACTTGGCGTGTTGGGGGCGTGATGCGCGTTTCGGTTTTCGGGTCCACCGGGTCCATCGGCGAAAGCACGTTCGACCTGCTGCGCGCGCGCCCCGACATTCAGACCGTGGCCCTGACGGGCGGGCGCAACGTGGCACGGCTGGCCGCGCAGGCGCGTGAATTGCGCGCCGAGCTGGCCGTGACCGCTTATGACGAGTGTCTTGACGATCTGCGCGCCGCATTGGCGGGCACCGGAACAGAGGTCGCCGCCGGAACCCAAGCGTTGATAGATGCCGCCAGCCGCCCCGCCGATTGGGTCATGTCCGCGATCGTGGGCGCGGCGGGGCTGGAACCGGGCTTTCGCGCGCTGGCCCAAGGGGCCACGCTGGCGCTGGCCAACAAGGAATCGCTTGTCACCGCTGGCCCGCTTCTGATGGCAGAGGCCGCACGCCACGGCGCGCGCATCCTGCCGGTGGATTCCGAGCATTCCGCCGTGTTCCAGGCGCTGGTGGGCGAGGACATGGCGGCGGTGGACCGCGTCATCATCACCGCGTCTGGTGGGCCGTTCCGCACCTGGACCAAGGCGCAGCTTGAAAGCGCCACGCTGGAACAGGCGCAGACGCACCCGAACTGGTCCATGGGCCAGCGGATAACCATCGACAGCGCGACCCTGTTCAACAAGGCGCTGGAACTGATTGAAACGCGGGAATATTTCGGCATCGACCCCGCGCGGATCGAAGTGCTGGTGCATCCGCAATCGACCATTCATGCGCTGGTCGGCTTTCGCGACGGGGCGCTGATGGCGCATCTGGGCGTGCCCGACATGCGCCATGCCATAGGCTATGCGCTGAACTGGCCCGACCGCGCGGCCTTGCCCGTCGCGCGGCTGGACCTTGCCGCCATGGGCCAGTTGACATTCGAGGCGCCCGACCCCGACCGCTTCCCCGCCTTGCGGCTGGCGCGGCAGGTCATGGACCTGCGCGGCCATGCGGGCGCGGTGTTCAACGCCGCGAAAGAGGTCGCGCTGGACGAATTCATCGCCGGGCGGCTGCGGTTCTTGCAAATGGCAGAGCTGGTCGACCGCACGATTGACACGCTTTTGACCGATTCTCGCCTGACTGCGCCGGTATGCGCGCTTGAAACCGTGCAGCAGATGGACCACTTGGCAAGAGTAACGGCGCGCGATCACGCCGCGCGGCTGGCCTGACATCTCGATTGAAGGACACACCCCTTGGACGCACTCGGCCTTTTGCCCGATTTCGGCAATTTCTTTGCAACCATCGCGGCGTTCGTGGTGGTTCTGTCCATCATAGTCGCGGTGCATGAATACGGCCATTACATCGTCGGGCGCTGGTCGGGCATCCATGCCGACGTGTTTTCCATCGGCTTTGGCCCGGTGCTGGCGCAGCGCACCGACAAGCGCGGCACGGTCTGGCAATTCGCGGCCATCCCCTTGGGCGGCTACGTGAAATTCGCGGGCGATTCCGGGGCGACATCGGGCAAAGATGACGACGCCATGTCGGGGCTGAGCGCCGCGGAACGCCGCCGCACCATGCATGGCGCACCGCTTTGGGCGCGCGCGGCGACCGTGGCGGCCGGGCCGGTGTTCAATTTCATCTTCGCCTTTGTCGTCTTTGCCGGGTTGCTTGTTTACGAAGGGATCGCGGTGGACGAACCCGTTGTGGGAGAGATCACCGAACTGCCTGCCGCGCCTTTCGGTTTGCAGCAAGGCGACCGCATCCTGTCCGTGGGCGGCATCCAGACCGAAACCCTGTCGGATTTCGTGAACGCCTCCGAAGACTTGCCCGCGCAGGCCGTGCTTGACTACACCGTGCTGCGCGACGGTCAGCAGATGCAGGTGACCGGTCCGCACCCGATGCCCCCCTTGGCCGGGTCGGTGGCCATGAAATCCGCGGCGCGTGACGCGCGGATGCAGCCGGGCGACGTGATCACCGCCATCGACGGCACCGACATCGCCACCTTCAATGAACTGCGCGAGAAGGTCGCCGCGTCGGAAGGGGCGGCACTGGACCTGACCGTCTGGCGCGCGGGGCAGGAACTGGATCTGACGTTGGTGCCGCGCAGCACCGACCTGCCCCTGCCCGAAGGCGGGTTTGAAACACGCTACCTGATCGGCCTGACCTCTGGCGCGGTGTTCGAATACGGCACCCGTGCCCCCGGCGTGCTGGAAACCGTCACGCTTTCTGCCGGGCAACTTTGGACCATCACCCGCACCTCGATCGAGGGGCTGTATTACATGGTCGTGGGCCAGATCAGCACCTGTAACCTGTCCAGCCCGATCGGCATCGCAGAGGCGTCCGTCGCGAAAGCGTCCGACGGGGCGGTGGAATTCATTTGGTTCCTTGGGGTCATCTCCATTGCCATCGGGTTTTTGAACCTGTTCCCCATCCCGCCGCTGGACGGGGGGCACCTGATGTTTCACGCCTATGAAGCCGTGGCGCGCCGCCCCGCGAACGACCAGGCCGTGCGCGTGTTGATGACCCTGGGCATGGCGCTGGTGCTGACCCTGTTCCTGTTCGCGCTGTTCAACGACCTGACCTGTTAGGGCCCTGTTCCCCGAAAACGCCAAGTCACAGCCACATTCCTGCCGCGATTGCGCAGCATGTTGCGCCCAAAGAGCGGAGGCGCAAATGGCTTATCTTGACGCGGAATTCAGCAATATCCGCCTGCTTTGGTCGCGGATCGGCGACAGGGTTCTGGTGGCGGGATTGGTCGCATTCGCCATGGGGTCGGCCAGCTTCATCGCCATCCAGCTTGGCCATGGCCCGATCCTGATAACCCCGTAAGGGGGGATATCCACTGCTTGCCGAGCGCATCCGACACGGATCGGGTGCGTTTTGCGTTTCTGGACAATAGTTTTCGTGCAGCAGCGCAACGCAGTCACTTTGCCCGGCCCGTGCCGGGGGCTTTGCTTTGACAACCCCAACGGAAGCCGCTAGGCACGACTCCAAAATAATGCGGTAAGACGGGGCCCGAAATGCGCGGAATCTTTAGGATGCTGCCATCGCGCGAGGGGGGCATGGCACAGCGCCTGCGCTTCTTCACTTTGATGGTTTCATGTTTGTTGTCAGTAAGTTCGTTTGCGGGCGTCACCTCGGCAGAGGCGCAGAGCTATCGTTTTTCGACCATCGAAATCGATGGGAATGTCCGTGTCGACGATTCTACGATCCTGAGCGTCGCCAGAATCGGCACCGGACAGTCTGTCAGCGCAGGGCAGATCAGCACGGCTTATGGCAATCTGTCGGCCTCGGGCCTGTTCGAAACGGTCGAACTGGAACCGCGGGGCAGTCGCCTTGTGATCCGCGTCAAGGAATTCCCTGTCATCGGTATCGTGAATTTCGAAGGCAACCGTCGAATCGACGATGATGTGCTGGCCGAATCCGTAGAGGTGCGGGCCGGGCGCGTTCTGTCGCCCGCCCAGGTCGAGGCCGATGCGCGTGCCATTGCCGAAGTCTACGCCGAACGGGGCCGCACCGCCGCGGAAGTGACGCCGCAGATCCTTCCGCGTGGAAACAACCGGGTCGATCTGGCGTTCGTGGTACGCGAGGGCGACGTGGTCGAGATCGAGCGCGTCTCTTTCGTCGGCAATCGCGCATTTTCCAATTACCGGCTGCGCAACGTGTTGAACACGAAGCAGGCAGGCGTGCTGCGCTGGCTGATCCAGCGGGACACGTTTGTCGCAGAGCGCATCGCACTGGACCGCCAGCTTCTGTCCGATTTCTACCAGGCGCGTGGCTATATCGACTTCGAAATCCTGTCGGTCACGCCGGAGCTGGCGCGCGAGCGCGACCGGTTCTTCCTGACATTCAACCTGCGCGAGGGCGAACAATTTCGGTTTGGTGACGTGACGGTGGTCAGCGAAATCGACGGGATCGACGCGGCCGATTACGAGCGTGAATTGCGTGTGCGTGCGGGTGACATTTTCGCGCCGACCACGCTGGAGCGCAACATTGCCCGGATGGAAACTCTGGCAGAACGTCGTGGCTTGCGCTTCGTGCGCGCCGAGCCGCGCTTTACCCGCAATAACCGCGACCGCACCGTGGATGTCGAGTTCGCCATCGTCCGGGGGGACCGCGTCTTTGTCGAACGGATCGACATCCAGGGGAATACCACCACCCGCGACGAGGTGATCCGCCGCCAGTTCCGGGTTGCCGAAGGCGATCCGCTGAACCCGCGCAAGATCCGCGAAGCGGCCGCGCGTATCGAGGCCTTGGGCTATTTCGCCGAGACCGATGTCGAACCGCGCCAAGGCTCGACACCCGATCAGGCGGTGGTCGATGTTGAAGTGGAAGAAACCACGACCGGGTCGCTGGGCTTTTCCGTCAGCTATTCGCGTGAGCAGGGCGCCGGTTTCGGGATTTCCTTTGCCGAGCAGAACTTTCTTGGTCGCGGGCAGCAGGTTGCGATCAGCCTGAACACCGTCAAGGGATCGCGCGACATTTCGGCGTCCATCACCGAGCCGGCGCTTCTGGGCCGCGATCTCGCGTACACGCTCAGCCTTGGCTACAAGGAAACATCGGATTTCCAGAATAGCAATTTCGACACCAAGGAAGCGTTCTTCAACAATTCGCTGGGGTTCCCGGTCAGCGAATTCGGACGCCTGACGCTGCGGCAGGGCTTGCAGGTTTCGTCGCTTGGCGGGCTACCGCCGACGGCGTCGGAAAGGCTGCTCGATGACCAGCGGGATGGACGCACCATAACCGGTACGCTGGGCTACACCTATGTCTACGACACCCGCGAGGACAGTGTTGACCCCAGCCGTGGTTGGATCTTCTCGCTGTCGCAGGACCTGGGTATCGGCAATGGACAGCGTCGTTTCTTCAAGACAGAAGCCCGCGCCGGGTATGAAATGGCCGTGTTCAACGAAGACGTGACACTCAAGGCCGATGGCCGGGTCGGTGCTTTGTACATGGCCAACGGGCGTTCGCGCTTCCGCGACCGCTTCCAGCTTGCCAGTGTCATGCGTGGTTTCGCGGCAGGTGATTCCGGGCCCCGGGACTTCGCGTCCGCGGAAGACGACATCCTGGGGGGCACGCGCTACGCGGTCGTGTCGCTGGAAGCGCAGTTTCCGCTTGGTCTGCCCGAAGAATACGGCCTGAGCGGCGGTGTGTTCGCCGATGTTGGCACGTTGTGGGGGGTTGATAATGCCGGTCGTCCGGGAATCAACCTGGTCGATGCAGCCGGGGAAAACTCTTCCGACCCGCATCTGCGCGCCACGCTCGGTGTGTCGTTGTTCTGGGACAGCCCCTTGGGTCCGCTGCGGTTCGATTTCTCGAAGCCGTTGAAAAAGCGCGACTATGACAAGGCGCAGAATTTCGACTTCTCGATCGTGTCCAGCTTCTGAGAATGGTCGGGTTTCGGGCGTTCGTCGTGATTGTGGTTGCAGGGTTTTGCCCTGTGACCATGAGCAGCGCCCAGCCGCAGACCGGCTTTTCCCTGGGCGAGACCGTGGGCACCACCAACGGCCCCGGTCTGGTTCTGCGCAGTATCGACGAGGAACGACTGTTCCGCGAATCGCAGTTCGGGCAGCGTGTTCTTGGGGCGATAGACGCGGCTTCACGCGCGCTCGAGGACGAGAATGCTGCCCTCCTGGCCGAGCTGACCGATCGAGAGGAAGAGCTTACCGAGCTGCGCGATACGCTCGATGCCGAAGAATTCCGCGCGCAGGCCGAAGCCTTTGACCAGCGCGCCGAGATGATCCGCCAGGGACAAGCGCAGAAGCTGGCCCGTTTCTCGCAATTCGAAGAGTCAGAGCGCCGGCGTTTCTTCGCGCAGACCGAGGATGTCTTGCGGCAGGTTCTGGAAGAGCAAGGTGCGCAGATCCTGATTGCCTCGGGCGCGGTGATCGTTGGTGTGCCGGAAATGGACATGACCGATGCGACGATTGCCGCGATAGATGCCGCGATCGGCGACGGGGGCGCGCCTCCCTTTCCCCTGACATTGCCATGAGCCGGTCCATCCGGGCGACGCTTGCCAGTTGTTGCCCGCCTTGCTAAGCGCAAGGCTGCATTCGCTTGGAGAGGTCAGATATGACGGATAGTGCCCCACCCGCCGCAGAGGCCGACCTGGCCACGATCATGAAGATCATCCCGCACCGCTACCCGTTCCTGCTGGTGGACAAGGTGCGCGACGTGGTGGCGCGCGAAAGTGCCGTGGGCATCAAGAATGTCACCTTCAACGAGCCGCATTTCCAGGGCCATTTCCCGGGCGCGCCCATCATGCCCGGCGTGACCATTGTCGAAGCCATGGCGCAGACCGCCGCCGTGCTGGTTGGCCTGACCATCGGCTACGGTGAACAAGCCCCGCTGGTCTATTTCATGTCCATCGACAAGGCCAAGTTCCGCCGCAAGGTGGTGCCGGGCGATGTGTTGGAATTGCATGTGAAAGTGCTGCGCGGCTCGACGAAAATCTGGAAGTTCGAGGGCACCGCAATGGTCGACGGTCAGATCGCCGCACAGGCCGAATTCGCGGCGATGATCGACGCCTCGGCCTCGGCATAAGGGCGCACCCATGTCAGGAATAGACCCAAGCGCAACGATTCACCCAATGGCGGTGGTGGAGGATGGCGCGCGGATCGGTGCGGGCTGCACCGTCGGCCCTTTTGCCACCATCGGGCCAGAGGTCAGCCTGGGCGCGAATGTCACCGTCAAGCCCCATGCCCATGTCACCGGCTGGACGGATGTCGGTGAGGGCTGCACGGTCTTCTCCTTCGCGTCGGTCGGTGAAGTCCCGCAAGACCTGAAATACGCGGGTGAGCGCACGCGCCTTTTGGTCGGGCGCAACTGCCGCATTCGCGAAAACGCGACGCTGCATTGCGGGACCGAACAGGGGGGCGGGATCACGCGGGTCGGCGAGAACTGTCTTGTGATGGCGGGCGCGCATGTCGGTCATGACGCGCAGGTCGGCAATAACGTGATCCTGGCGAATTACGCGGGCGTCGCAGGACATGTCGTGATCGAGGATAACGTGATCGTCGGCGCGCTGTCGGGCATTCACCAATTCGTCCGCATCGGTGAAGGCGCGATCATCGGCGGGGTCAGCCGTGTTACGCATGACGTGATGCCCTTCGGCATGGTGGCCAATAACGATGGCACGCTGAACGGGCTGAACCTGATCGGGCTGAAGCGTCGCGGCATGGCGCGCGATGATATCGCCGCGCTGCGCGCGGCGTATCGCACGCTGGCCGATCGCGATGTGCCCCTGGTGGAAGCGGCGCAAACCCTGGCCGACAGTGCAGAAAGCGAGGCCGTGCGCAAGCTCGCCGCGTTCTTCACCGACACGTCGGGCCGCAGCTTTTTGCGCCCGCAATGACCCGCACGGCGCTGATCGCGGGGCGGGGGGTCTTGCCCGAAATCGTCGCCGCGCGGTTGTCGCTGGAAGGCGCGCCGCCGGTGCTGGCGGAACTCGAGGGGTTCGAGAGCCTGTCGCTGGCGCGCCACGGGGTGGAACGCTTCCGACTGGAACGCCTTGTGCCTTTCCTGGACCGGCTGGTCGATCTGGGGGTAACCCGCGCGGTGTTTGCGGGCGGCGTGCATCGCCCGCGGCTGGACCCCGCGCTTCTGGACCCGGCCACGATGCAGCTTTTGCCGCGCATCATGGCGGCCATGGGGCAGGGGGACGATGGCGCATTGCGCGAGGTGATCGCGCTGATGGGCGAATGGGGCATCGACGTTGTCGGCGCGCAGGATATTTGCCCCGAATTGCTGCCCGATGCGGGCCAGCTTGGCAGCCACGTGCCCAATACGCAGGACCGTAAGGACATCGCGCGCGGGTTTGAAATATTGCAAACCATGGGCGCGGCGGATGTGGGGCAGGGCTGCTGCGTCGCGCGCGGCCAGTGTTTGGCGATGGAGGCGCTCCCCGGCACCGACGTGATGCTGGTGCACCTGGCCACGTTGCGCGGCGGCGCGCTGCCCGAAGGTGGCGTGTTCTGCAAAGCCCCGAAGCCCGCGCAGGACCGCCGCATCGATTTGCCCGCCTTGGGCGTGGCCACGGTCGATGCGGCCCACAGGGCCGGTCTGCGCGGCATTGCGGTTCAGGCGGGCGGCGTGCTTATGATCGACGCGCAAGCCATGATCGCGCGCGCCGACGAACTGGGGCTGTTCCTGCTGGCAGAGCCATGAAGGTCTTCCTGATCGCGGGCGAACCGTCGGGCGACGCGCTGGGTGCCGCGCTGATGGCGGGGCTGGCCGATCTGGCGCCGGGTTGCGCATTCGCGGGTGTGGGCGGAGAGGGGATGACGGCGGCGGGTCTGAATTCACTCTTCCCCATGTCTGATCTGTCGGTTATGGGGCTGGCCGAAGTGCTGCCGCGTATCGCGCTCTTGCGCCGCCGCATCGCGCAGACCGCCCAGGCCATCACCGACACAAGGCCCGATCTGGTCGTGACCATCGACAGCCCCGATTTCTGCCTGCGCGTGTTGCGCAAGGCCCGCGCCGCGCGCCCCGATCTGCCGGTGGCGCATTACGTCGCGCCCTCGGTCTGGGCGTGGCGGCCAAGGCGGGCGGCGCGCATGGCGCCCTTGGTCGATCACGTTCTGGCGCTCTTGCCGTTCGAGCCGCCCTATATGCAGGAAGCGGGCATGTCCTGCGATTTCGTCGGGCACCCGGTCGTCGCCGTCCCCCGCGCGTCAGAGGCCGAGGCGCAGGCGATACGTCAATCGGACACGGTCGTTCTGGCGCTTCCCGGCTCGCGCGGGGGCGAGATCGCGCGGCTGGCCCCGCGCTTCGGGCAGGCTTTGGGGCTGGCGCTGCCACAGGGGGCGCAGGTGCTTGTGCCCACGGTGGCCGCGCAGGCCGACCACATGCGCGCGCAGGTGGCGGCATGGCCCATTCCGGCGCAGGTTTTGACGGACCCGGCCCAGAAGCGCGCGGCCTTCGGCGCGGCGGATGCGGCGCTGGCGGCGTCCGGCACGGTCAGCCTGGAGCTGGCGGCGAATGACACGCCCATGGTCATCGGCTACGACATGGCCTGGCTGACGCAGCGGATTGCCGAGCGTCTGGTCAAGCTGGACACGGTGACGCTGGTCAACTTGGTGTCCGATACCCGCGCGGTGCCTGAATACCTGGGACGTGCCTGCACGGCGCAGAACCTTGGGCAAGGCTTGCGCGACCTGCTCACCGACCCCGCCCGCCAAGCCGCCCAACGCGCGGCCATGCGCCTGACGATGGAGCGGTTAGGGCAGGGGGGCGACGCGCCGGGGCGCCGTGCGGCGGCGTCTTGCCTGGCCTTCATGGTTCGGAAAGCGGGTGGTGGTCCAGCACCAGCGCCTTGAGGCGCTCTTCCAGCACATGGGTGTAAATTTCCGTGGTGCCGATATCGGCATGGCCCAGCAATGTCTGGATCGCGCGCAGATCGGCCCCGCCTTCCAGCAGATGCGTGGCAAAGGCGTGGCGCAGCACATGCGGGCTGACGCGCGCGGGGTCCAGCCCTGCCGTGATCGCCATCTCTTTCAGCGCCAGAAAGAACCCCACGCGGCTGAGGTGGCCGACCTTGCCGCGCGACGGAAACAGCGCCTTGGGTTCGGGTCTGCGCGCGGCGCGCAGCGCGCTGGCCTGGCGGTCCCATTCGGCCAGCCACGCGACCAGGGCGTCGCGCGCGGGTTGTGACAGCGGCACCATGCGGTCCTTGCCGCCCTTGCCGGTGACATGGATCATGCGCGGATCGCCCCGCACGGCGTTGACCGGCAGGCTGACCAATTCGGTCACGCGCAACCCGGTGGCGTATAGCAGTTCCAGCAGGCAGGTATTGCGCAGGCGGTCGGCTTCGGTCCGCCCGGTGCGGCGCGCAGCGTCCAGCAGCGCGGTCACCTCGGATGGCGACAGGGTTTGCGGCAGCTTGGCCGCCTTGCCCGGCCCGGCGATGCGCGCGGCGGGGTCACTGTCGCGCCAGCCTTCGGCATAGGCAAAGCGGAACATCTGCCGGATCGACGCCAAGCGCCGCGCGCGGGTGGCGCGGGCCAACCCCTGCGCGTCGAGATCCATCAGGTAGTGTTCTATCCTGTCCTGCCCCAAGGATGCGAAATCCAGCCCCTTGCGGTCGCACCACCCTTGGAAATCACGCAGGTCGCGCCCATAGGCGGCCAAAGTGTTGCGCGCCGCGCCGGTTTCGGCGGCAGCGGCCTGCAAGAAGGTCGAGATCCAGCGCGCGCTGTCCGACATCTATCCGCGCCGGTCCAGCAGCAGCAGTTCCAGCGCGATCTGGCGCGCGTCCCGCTCCAGCCCCAGCGCCAGCAGCGCGGCCAGCCCGCGCTCTGTGGCCAGCGGATCGCCCTGTGTTGCATCCGCGATCGTGGCAAGGCTGTCCAGCAGCAGCCGACCCCGCTCGCCTTCCGCCAGCCACAGGCTTTGCGGCATTGGCAGGGTGTCATGACCAAACCCGGCCAGGATTGCGCCACCATAGCCAGACACCGGCGTGTCGGGCAGGTCGGTGCCACTGGCCAAGGCCAATGCCAACCGGGCCGAGGCACTGGCCGGGGCGCGCTCTGCGGCAAGGTCCAGCCGTGTTTCGGCCAGCAACAGGATTTCCCATTGCATCCGCGCGCCGGGCCCGGTCAGATCGCGGTCGGCCAGCCTGTCGGCGAAAATGCGGGCGAAGGCGTTTTCCAGCTCCATCGCCTGGAACAAGGGCCACGCGGCGCGTAACGCACCGGCAACAGCGTTGTCGTCATCATCTTGCAAGGCGCTGTCCAGCCGTTGCACCGCGCGCACCCGGTCCCACACCCCGCCAGAGGCCGCGGCGCGCCGTTGACTGTAAATGCCCATCAGTCGTTCCGGTTGCATGACCCCCATGCGCGTCAGCCGTTCGGCGGCGTCGATCTGGGCGCGCCAGCCGCTTGTGCCGCGCAGGTCGGCATGGGCGAAGGCCACCGGCAAGCTGCCGGTGCCAACCGGATCGCCCAGCGCTTCCAGCACGCGCCAGCCCATCGGGGTCAGATGCTGCGGCGGTGGCAGCGACAGTTCGACGTCTTCCTCTTCCAAAAAGCGGGTGAGCAAGGCGGCTTCGGCCCGGTCCAGCCCGCCAAGTGCGCGCGCCGCGCCCAAGGCGGCATGGGCGGTCTGCCATTCGCCGCGCCGGGCGAGGCAGAAAATGCGCGCGGCCTCGCCGCTCGCGCCGGCCAATTGTCCTTGCAGCCGCGCGCAGGCGCGGTCCTCTTCGCCCAGCAAAAGCGCGATATCGAAGGCCCGCGTGTTCAGCGCGGCGGTTTGCGCAGGCGCGGCGTCGATCAACTGGCTGGCCTGTTCCAGCGCGCCGATTTCGATCAGCTTGTCCAGCCGCGCCAGCAGCAAGCTGCCCGCCATGCCCGGATCGGCCAGATGCGGCGGCGCGAATTCCGCCGAAAGCACGCGCAGCATCAGCCGCTGTGCAGCCGGCACCATGTCCGGGTCCAGCGCGGCAATCGCTTCTGCCAAAAGCGGAACCGGGGTGTTTCCCCAAAGATCGCGCGGCAGACCGATGCGCGCGGCGGCAAACAGCCCGACGCTGTCGCGCGTCCTCTGTTCCAAAGGGCGCGCCACGATCGGCTCGGCACTGGCGCCGGGGTCGGGCAGGTCCCCCGGCGCCGTTGGCGACACCGGGGCAGGGGACGGCGCGCGCAACGGTGCGGACGGGCCCAAAGGCTGCGTCAACGCCTGTTCCAGCCAGTCGATGGCCGAGAGCGGCGTGCTTTGCTGGGCCGCACCCGCCACGGGTATGCAAAGCGCCAGGAAAATGCCTGCCGCGCGCAGGATCACGCGGCCTCCAACTCTACGGGTTCGGACACCGGTGCGCGTTGCGGCGACATGTCCCCGATATAGGCATAGGCCACCACGGCGATCGCCGCCAGCAGCACAAGGATAAGGACAAGTCGAAAAATATACTTCATGAACCTGTTCGTGCCTTCCGGTTGCCCCCTCATTGTCACGCGGCGCGTCTTGGGGGTTTTCCTTTCGTCCCGCGGGCAATATCACGATCCCGCAAGCGCAGGCCATGAAAACTTGGACCGGCGCAGATCACAAGGACGCATTCGGCATGAAACTGCACAAGACCGTGGTTCTGGTCGGCATGATGGGCGCGGGCAAGACCGCGATCGGAAAGCATGTCGCGCAACTCCTGGGCGTGCCGTTCCGCGATTCGGACGAGGCGATCGTCGCCGCCGCGCAAATGTCGATCCCGGAGATTTTCGCCCGCGACGGTGAGGCGTTCTTTCGCGCCCGAGAGGCAGAGGTGATCGCCCGCCTGATGCGCAAATCTCCCGGTATATTGTCCGTGGGTGGCGGTGCGTTCCTGCGCGCCGAAACCCGCGCGCGCATCCACGAGCAGGGCGTGTCGGTCTGGTTGCGCGCCGATCTGGACCTGCTGTGGCAGCGCGTGCGCGCCAAGCCCACGCGGCCCTTGTTGCAGACCGACGATCCGCAGGGCACGCTCGCGCGCCTGCTGGCAGAGCGCACGCCCGATTACGCGCAGGCCGACCTGGTGGCCGATGCCGACCCGGCCTATTCCATCGCCAAGATGGCGCAAGCCGTGCTGGCGGAATTGGCCACGCGTCCCGATGTCCTGGAAGGATTCCAAGCATGAGTGTTCAAACCGTCCATGTGCCCTTGGGCGACCGCGCCTATGACGTGGTCATCGGGCGCGGCCTGCTGGCGGATGCGCCGCGCTATCTTGCCCCGCATCTGCATCGCGACCGCGTGGCCATCCTGACGGAAACGCGCGTGGCGGGCCTGCACCTGGACCGCGTGCAAGCGGCCTTGGGTGCGATCGACAGCCCCGCGCTGGCGCTGGACCCGGGCGAGGGCACGAAAAGCTGGGCGGGGCTGTCGCAATCGGTCGAATGGCTGCTGGACGCCAAGGTCGAGCGCCGCGACCTGGTCATGGCGCTTGGCGGCGGCGTCATCGGCGACCTTGGCGGGTTCGCCGCTGCCGTGCTGCGGCGTGGCGTGCGCTTCGTGCAGGTGCCGACCTCGCTTCTGGCGCAGGTGGACAGTTCCGTGGGTGGCAAAACGGGGATCAACACGCGTCACGGCAAGAACCTTGTGGGCGCGTTTCACCAGCCCAGCCTTGTGCTGGCCGATATCGACCTGCTGGACACGCTGCCCGCGCGCGACTTCCTGGCGGGCTATGGCGAGGTGGTGAAATACGGGCTGCTGGGGGACGCCGCGTTTTTCGACTGGCTGGAAGTGAACGGCCCCGCCTTGGCGGCTGGCGACCCCGATCTGCGCCAATATGCCGTGCACCGCTCGGTGCAGATGAAGGCCGAGATCGTCGTGCGGGATGAAACCGAACAGGGCGACCGCGCGCTGTTGAACCTTGGCCATACCTTCTGCCACGCGTTGGAAGCGGCGACCGGCTATTCCGACCGCCTGCTGCACGGCGAGGGCGTGGCGATTGGCTGCGCGCTGGCGTTCGAGCTGTCCGCGCGCATGGGCCTGTGCCCGCAGGAAACCCCCGGCCGCGTGCGCGCGCATCTGCGCGCCATGGGCATGGCGACGGACCTGGCCGATATTCCGGGCGACTTGCCCGACGCGGACGGGCTGATCGTGCTGATGGGGCAGGACAAGAAAGTGCAGGACGGCCGCCTGCGCTTCATCCTTGCGCGCGACATTGGCGCGGCCTTTGTCTGCGACGATGTGCCGGGCGACGTGTTGCGGGCGGTGCTGCAAGACGCGTTGGCAGGGCGCTGAGGCTGGTCAAACGCGGGACGGGCCTTACCTCTGGGAAAACCAAGGAAAGGCCGCCCCATGCTGATGACCCGCCGCGCGCTTCTTGTCGGACCCTGTGCGCTTGCCGCCTGCTCACGGTTGCCCGCCAGTCCGGATGGGCCGCGCCTGCCCATCACCTTGGAGCAGGCTTTCGCCGGGCGCGCGGTGGGGGCGGGCGTGTTCAAGGTGGACCTGACCGGGTCGGAGCGGCGTTTCCGCGCGCGGCTGAACGGACGGCTGGACGGCGACCGGCTGACCGTGGTGGAAGATTTCATCTATGACGATGGCGAGGAAAATCGCCTGACATGGGTGTTCGACCGCGCGGGGCCGGGCCGCTGGACCGGGCGGCGCGAAGACACCGTCGGCGTGGCCGAGGTGGTGGAAACCGGCACCGAGATTCGCCTGTCCTACACCGCCGATTTCATGTCCGAAGGCGAGGTGACGCGGCTGGGCTTCGAAGACGTGATCTATTTCGGCGAACAAGGCCGTGTCATCAACGACGCCGTTGTCACCCGCTGGGGCCTGCCCGTGGCGCGCGTGCGGTTCGAAATGGAAAAACTCTGATCCGTTGCGTCGCGTTCTGTGAACCTACCCGCTTGGAATAATGCATCTTTGTGCATACACTGTCGCTTCGATATTCCGTCGAAGGAGCAGGCTTGAAACACGAGACACCCAAACGCCGCGACCCGTTCGAGATGTTGGACGAGGCTTTGCAGACTGGCTGGAACAGGTTGGACACGATCCCGCTGAAAGGCGAGGGTGAGTTTCTGGTTCTGACGGTGTCCGGGCTTGTCAGGATGGCGCGCAACAGAAAGGCGTTTCGCAAGCCGCGCAAGGCTGATTCCTACGGGCCAGAGCGCACGACGGTGAATTCCGTCAATACAGGCAATTACCTTGGGGCAATAGCGTGGCGTTGGCCATGATGCGCCGCTCCTTTTACCGGATAAGCGCGTATCGGTCCGCTTCCTCGAATACGTCGATCACCCGTGTTCCGGCGGCAATCCGGGCGCTGTGCAGCACGCCCGCGGGAATGCTGTAGCTGTCGCCGGGGCGGCGAGTGGCCGTTTCACCCCCGATGGTCAGCTCGATCTCGCCCGCGATGACCGTGCCCCATTGCGCGCCATGGGCATGGGCCGGCAGGTCCATGTCCTGAAAGAAGGTGAAGAACACCACCAACCCCTCGGGCGACTGCACGGCACGGGCCTGCACCACGTCGGTCGGGAAAGGAATTTCCAAACCCGGCAGCGCGTCGATGAATCCGGGGAATGACACCGTTCAGACCCGTTCGACCGTGACCTTGCTGGCGTCAAAGGCAAGGTAATCTTTCAACTGTGCGGCGCCCTCGGTCGGCGCGTCAATGAAATACCCGGCATTCTCGATCATCCCCTCGGGGCTGGACACATGGAAATACGCCCCCGTTCCCCGGTCGTCGCATTCCAACTTGCGCGGCGACGGGTCGATCACCGCTTTCGCGATATCCTCGCGCGGGAAATAGATCACGAAGGGCCAGTCGCGTTGCAAGAGTTCGAGCGCACGCGTGCTTTCGCCGATGACAGAGCCACCCGCGCGAACCACCCAAGTCCCCTCGGCCGGATAAATCTTGAGATTGCTCATTGGCATGTCGCGGTTTCCTTCATCCAGTGGCGCCCATCGGGCGCTGTATGCGTTTTGGGCTGTTATGCCCCAAGGGGGGCGCAAGCTTCGTTCAGCCAGTCACGGGTCGCGGTCGAAACCAGTGGCGACAAGGACATGCGAACACGGTTGTGATAGGAGTTCAACCAGTCACGCTCCCCCGCGCTCAGTTCGTCTTGGACTATAAGCCTGCGGTCGACAGGAGCAAGCGTCAAGGTGTCAAAGCCCAGCCAGTCGCGCCGGTCGGCACCTTCGGCGGGTTCAAGGTGCCGCACAGCGACAAGGTTTTCAAGCCGTATGCCGAACGCGCCCTCGCGGTAATAGCCCGGCTCGTTCGACAGGATCATGCCTTCGGCCAGCGGCACCTGGCTGATGCGCGACAACCGTTGCGGCCCTTCATGCACCGACAGGTAGGCCCCCACGCCATGCCCGGTGCCGTGGTCATAATCCAAACCCGCCAGCCACAAAGGGTAGCGTGCCAAGGCATCCAGATGCCCGCCCGCCACGCCGCGCGGAAACCGGGCGCGCGACAGGGCGATCATGCCTTGCAGCACGTGGGTAAAACACTGCGCTTCCCGCGCGCCCACCGGGCCGATGGCGATGGTGCGGGTAATGTCGGTCGTGCCGTCCAGATACTGCCCGCCGCTATCGACCAGCATCAGATCACCGGGCAACAGGCGGCGGTTGCTGTCCTCTGTCACGCGGTAATGCACGATGGCCCCGTTCGGGCCGGACCCGGCGATGGTGTCGAAGCTGATATCGCGCAAGGCGCCGGTCGCGGCGCGGCAGCTTTCCAGATGGCGGACGATGTGGATTTCGGTCAGCACATGCGCGGGATCGTCCAGCAGCTTTTGCGCCTGCCCGTCCAGCCAGCACAGGAATTCCGCCATCGCGGCCCCGTCGCGCAGATGCGCGGCGCGCGCGCCGTCCAGCTCGGCGGCGGTCTTGCGCGCCTTGGGGGCCAGGCAGGGGTCTTGCATGGCGGCACTCGCAACGCCCGCCTCGCCCAGGATATCGCACACCGCGACCGGCACGCTCGCGCGGTCCACCCGCACCGGCCCGGACAGGCTGCGCAAAGCAGGCTCGAACGCCGCAAGCGGGCGAAGGGTCACGCCCTCTTCCAGCGCGACATGCTCGAACTTGGCGGCATCCGCGAACAGGTCCACGCGCGCGTCATCATGCAGGACAGCCAGCGCCTGCACCACCGGCACGCGCGGCAGGTCGGACCCGCGCAGGTTCAGCAGCCAGCAAATGCTGTCGGGCTGGGTCAGGATCGTGGCCCTTTGCCCGTTCTGCACCAAGGATTGCGCCGCATCGCGCCGCTTGACGGCGGTTTCGACACCGGCCAGGCTTTCGGGATAGGCCATGACCTCGCCCATCGGCGGGGCCGGGCGGTCGGTCCAGATCGGGTCGATCATGTTGGCCGCGCGCACCAGGCTCACGCCGCTGCCCAACAATCCGCGTTCCAGTGTCTCTATCTCGTCCGGTGTGTGCAACCACGGGTCGAAGGTGATGACGGCGCCGTTGGGGCAGGCGTCGCGCAGCCAGTCGGCGGGCCGTGTTTCGGGCCAGGGCACGATCGTGAACACCTCGGCGCATTGCGCGCGCGCCTGCACGCGGTAGCGCCCATCGACGAACAGCCCCGCGCGGTCCGGCAGCACGATGCAGAACCCGGCCGACCCGGAAAACCCGGTCAGCCAGGCCAGCCGCGCGTCACAATCCGCGACGTATTCCCCCTGGTGCAGGTCCGCGCGGGGCACGATCACTCCGTCCAGGCCCTTGGCGGACAGCGCCGCGCGCAAGGCGGACAGGCGTGGCGGCCCGTCCTGCGGGCGCGAGGGTGACGTAAAATCCTGAAACATCGGGCCGGTCCTGCGCAGCAATCTTGCGGTTGATTGGTAGACAGGCCGCGCGCGCCGGTCAATGCCGCGCCGCCAAAAGAAAACCCTCCGCGTCGGGACGCGAAGGGCAGGGTCCGCAAACGCTGGGGGCGGTTAGTTGCGGTCCTTGTCCACCATCTTGGACGCGCCGATCCACGGCATCATCGCGCGCAGCTTCTGGCCGACCTGCTCGATTTCATGCTCGTCATTGATGCGGCGGGTCGCCTTGAAGAAGGGCTGGCCGACCGCGTTTTCCTGCATGAAATCGCGCACGAACTTGCCCTGCTGAATGTCGGTCAGAACCGCTTTCATGCGCGCCTTGGTTTCGTCATAGGGCAGAATGCGCGGGCCGCTGACATATTCGCCATATTCTGCGGTGTTGCTGATGGAATAGTTCATGTTCGCGATGCCGCCTTCATAGATCAGGTCGACGATCAGCTTCACCTCGTGCAAGCACTCGAAATAGGCCATTTCCGGCTCGTACCCGGCTTCGACCAGCGTCTCGAATCCCATGCGGATCAGCTCGACAAGGCCACCGCACAGCACGGCCTGCTCGCCGAACAGGTCGGTTTCGCATTCCTGCCGGAAGTTGGTCTCGATGATCCCAGACCGCCCGCCACCGATGGCAGAGCAATAGGACAGGCCCAGCTCCATCGCGCGGCCCGTGGCATCCTGGTGCACGGCCACAAGGCACGGCACGCCACCGCCCTTGGTGTATTCGCCGCGCACGGTGTGGCCGGGACCCTTGGGCGCCATCATGAGGACATCGACGCCCGGCTTGGGTTCGATCAGGCCGAAATGCACGTTCAGGCCATGGGCAAAGGCAATCGCCGCGCCGTCGCGCAGGTTGTCATGCACGTATTTCTTGTAGGTCTCTGCCTGAAGCTCATCGGGCATGGTGAACATGATAAGGTCGCACCATGCGGCGGCCTCGGCAATGCCCATGACCTGCAAGCCCTCGGCTTCGCATTTCTTGGCGCTGCTCGACCCTTCGCGCAGGGCGACAACGACGTTCTTTGCGCCCGAATCGCGCAGGTTCAGCGCATGGGCATGGCCTTGGCTGCCGTAGCCCAGGATGGCGACTTTCTTGTCCTTGATCAGGTTCACATCGCAATCGCGATCATAGTAGACGCGCATGGCTGTTCCTCCATTGGTGTTGCATCGATGTGCAGAATAGGGGGATCGGCAGAAAATACGTTTCAAATTTTGTAATAATTCGTGTATCTATGCAAAGATCATTCGTTTTTGGCAAAATAACGAAATACCCATGCAGATTGATGACACTGACCGCCGATTGTTGCGCCAGCTTCTGGCTAACCCAACGGCGACAACTGCCGACCTTGCCGCCCGCGCGGGCGTGACAGAGGCCACATGCTGGCGCCGCCTTGACCGCCTGCGCGCGCGCGGCATTCTGCGCGGGCAGCAGGCGGTGATCGACTGGCGCGCCCTGGGCTTCCAGGTCGAGGTCTCGCTCCGCGTCACCCTCGACAAGACCAACCCGCGCGCTTTTGACGAATTCATCACCCAAGCCCGGCTTGTGCCCGAAGTGCTTGAAATCCAGACCTTCCTGGGCCGCGTGGACCTGCGCCTGAACATCATCGCCCGCGACATGGCGCATTACCAGGACATCTACCGCGACCGCATTCTGACCCTGCCGCATATCGCCGATCTTGAAGCGCTGATGCACCTTTCCGACATCAAATCCGACGAAAGCCTGCCGATATGATCTGCATCCTTGCCCATTCAAAAGGGCCAGAGGCATGATCGCGCTCGACGATCTTGACCGCCAGATGCTGCGCATGCTGGCCAAAGACGCCACCCTCTCGGCAGGGGCGCTGGGCCGCAGCTTGGGCCTCAGCCAGCCCGCCGCATGGCGCAGGCTCAAACGGTTGCGCGACGCGGGCGCCATCGCGCGCCACCGGCTGGATATGGATCTGCCCGCGCTTGGCTTCGGCGTGACCGTGTTCCTTGGCATCACGCTTGCGACCAAGGGCCGCGTCAGCCTTGCAGATTTCGAACGTGCGGTCGCCGCCATCCCAGAGGTGCAGACCGTGCAGCATGTGCTTGGCCTGTATGAATATCGCCTGCGCGTCGTGGCCCGCGACCTGTCGGATTTCGAGCGCGTCCTGCGCCGCCGTATCATGACCTTGCCGGGTGTCGGGGCGGTCGATGCGAATGTGCTTCTGTCCGAAGAACGGCTGCCCGGTCCACTATAGCCGATTGACCAAACCGTCCCCTTCGGGCATGACGCGGCCATGCTGATCTACAAGATATTCCGCCGTTCTGAATGGGACGACCTGAAAGCGCAGGGTGAAACCTTCGGTGCGCCCATCGATCTGGCCGATGGCTACATCCATTTCTCGACCGCCGCGCAGGTGATGGAAACCGCCGCCAAGCATTTCGCGGGTCAAAGCGACCTTGTTCTGGTCGCGGTCGATCCCGACCAATTGGGCGCGGCGCTGAAATGGGAGGTTTCGCGCGGGGGTGCACTTTTTCCACATCTTTACCGTGCCTTAACCATGGCCGATGTCGTCTGGGACACGTCGCTGCCCTTGGGTGCCAGCGGCCATATCTTCCCCGAGGGGCTGGTATGAGCCTGCTTGAGCGCGCGGGCCTTGCCGCCCTGCGCAGCTTCGACCCCGAAACCGCGCATGGCTTTGCCATTCAGGCGCTGAGCTTGGGGCTTGCCCCGTTGCCGCGCCCTGTCATCTCGTCCCGCCTGCACACTCAGCTTGCCGGGTTGGATCTGCCCAACCCGGTGGGTTTGGCAGCGGGGTTCGACAAGAACGCCGAGGCGCTCGGCGGCCTTGCCCGCGCGGGGTTCGGCTTTGTGGAGGTGGGTGCCGCCACACCCCGCCCGCAAGACGGCAATCCGCGCCCGCGTCTGTACCGCTTGCCGCAGGATCAGGCCGTCATCAACCGCTTCGGGTTCAACAACCAGGGCGCGCAAGCGATTGCAGCGCGTCTGGAAAAACGCCCGGCCGGCATCGTGCTGGGTCTGAACCTTGGTGCCAACAAGGACAGCGCCGACCGTGCGGGCGATTTCGCCCAAGTGTTGCGCATGTGCGGCGCGCATGTCGATTTCGCCACTGTCAATGTGTCCTCGCCCAACACCGAGAAACTGCGCGATTTGCAAGGGGCCGACGCCCTCACGGCCTTGTTGCAAGGCGTGCTGCAAGCCCGTGCGGACCTGGCGCGCCGGGTCCCGATCTTCCTGAAAATCGCCCCCGACCTGAACTCGCAGGAACTGGCTGACATCGCCGGGGTTGCCACGCAAACCGGTGTCGACGCGATCATTGCCACCAACACCACGCTGGCGCGCAAAGGTTTAAAAAGTGCAAGTGCAGACGAAAAAGGCGGCCTATCCGGCCAGCCATTGTTCGAAATGTCCACGCGCGTTCTGGCGCAACTCTCGTATCTGACCGACGGGAAAATCCCGCTCATCGGGGTTGGCGGCGTCGGCAGTGCGGACCAAGCCTATGCCAAACTCCGCGCCGGGGCCTCTGCCGTGCAGCTTTATTCCGCGCTTGTTTATGAAGGACTGTCGCTTGTCCCCCGCCTGAACCGGGGCCTGATAGACCTGATGGACCGTGACGGCTACGCAAACGTGACACAGATCACCGGCACCGGCCGCGCAGACTGGCTTTGACCTTTTCATCTTTGTAAAAATATCCTGGGGTGAATGGGGCGCGCAGCGGCCCAGAGGGGCAAAGCCCCTCAAACGCCTTTGGCCACCCGGCGTTCCAGCCGCGGATATAGCGCGCCGAGGAACACGGCGCGCAAGATGTTCAGCAAGATCAGCGCCGACCACAGCGCCGGGTTACCATAGCCCGGCACAAAGGCCCAGATCACGGCCGCATAGATCGCCACGGCCAGAACCACCGTGTTGCGCATCTCGCGCGTGCCGGTGGCGCCTATGAAAATGCCATCCAGCATATAGGCCGCGCAGCTTGCAAGGGCCAAGGCCGCGACAAAGGGCAGGTAGGCGGTCGCGGCGGCTTGCACGTCCGGGTCCCGTGCCATCATCGCGATCACGCTTGGCCCGCCCAGCAGAAAGGCCAGCGCCAGCGCCCCGGCCAGCCCAAGGGCCCAGACCCCCGCGCGCAGCCCCGCGCGGCGCATATCCGCCACCGCGCGCGCGCCCACGGCTTGCCCGACAAGGGCCTCTGCGGCAAAGGCGAACCCGTCCAGCGCATGGGCGATGATCATCAGGAATTGCCACAGGATCTGGTTGGCCGCCAGCGCCACGTCGCCGAAGCCGGCAGAGGTGAACAGGAACCCCGTCATCGCGCCTTGCAGCGCGACCGAGCGCAGCATGATATCGGAATTGACAGACCACATGCGTTTCAGCCGCGCGCGGTCGAAGACGCGCGGCCAGTCGCGCCATTGGTTGCCCGAAAATGCCGCGCGACACAGCCACAGCCCAAGCGCCAGCGCCGTCAGTTCCGCGATCAGGGTCGCTGTCGCCACACCCGGCACGCCCCAGCCCAGGCCGATCACGAACCACAGCGACAGCACCACGTTCAGCCCGCTCAGCCACAATTGCAGCGCCAGCACGCTGCGGGTGCGTTCGGTCGCGATCAGCCAGCCGTTCAGCGCGTATAGCGCGATGGTCGCGGGCGCGCCCCAGATGCGGATGGCCAGGTAATCGCGGGCCAGTGCCTCGACCGTGGCGCTTGCGGGGGCGATCAGGAAGGCCGCCTCCATCAACGCCACTTGCCCCAGCACCATGACCAGCCCCGCGCTTAGCCCGATCATGACCCCGCGCATCAGGATGGCGCCGCTTTCGGCCAGATCTCCCGCCCCGGTGGCTTGCGCCACAAGCCCGGTCGTGCCCATGCGCAAGAAACCGAACACCCAATAGACCGAGGTCAGGATCACCGCGCCCAGGCCCACGGCCCCGATGGGCGCGGCTTCGCCCATCTGACCGATTATGCCGGTATCGACCGCGCCCAGCAGCGGCACGGCGATATTGGCCAGCAATATGGGGGTGGCAATGCGCAGGATGCGCCGGTCAGTGATCGGTTGCATCGCGGCCCGTCTGCGGCATCAGGAAATGCCCCGTCGCCTGCGCGAACAGCCGCGCGCGATTGTCCTGCCACGCTTCCACATGCACGCTGGCATAACGGCGGCCAGAGCGGTTGACGCGGGCGCGTGCATAGCCATCGCGCGGCAGGCCCGAGCGCAGGAAATCCACCGTGAAATCAATGGTTTTCGGCAGGCGCGGCAGGTTTTGCGCCATCTCCTCGGGGGTGATGCGCCCGGCTTCCAGATCGGGCCAGACGGTCGCCCAGCTCAGCTCTATTATGGCCGCCACTTCCAGAAAGGACGCGATCACGCCACCATGGATAGCAGGCAGCAGCGGGTTGCCGATCAGCTTGTCGTCATGGGGCAGGATGGCGGTCAGCTCGTCGCCATGGCGTTCGAAATAGATGCCAAGAAATTGCGCATAGGGCACGGCGCCCACAAGGCTGGCCAGCGCCCGGTCGCGACGTTGCTTGACGGCCTGGACGGGTTCGGGCGTGGTCATGGCGTGGCGTCCTTCGCGGCAAAGGTGAAGGCCCCGGTGGCGCTGGCCAACGGCGTGTCGCCCCCGTCATGTGCCGTGGCGCGCACGAAAGCCACGTTGCGCGTGACATGGTAGCACTCGGCCTTTGCCACAAGCCGCGCGCCCGGTGTCGCCGCGCGCATGTAGTCGATGCGCAGGTCAATGGTTGCGGTGGTCGTGGCACCGGGCACGGACAGCACGGCCGCGCCCCCGCAAGTGTCCATCAGCGCCGAGACCGCGCCGCCATGGATAACGCCCGTCGCCGGGTCGCCGACGAAACGCGCGTCCCACGGCATGGAAATTTCGGCGTGCCCGTCACCCAGATCGTCCAGCCGCATGGCCAGCGCCTGTGCAAAGGGCAGCGCGTTAATGAAGTTTTGGGCATTCATGGCGCAGGCTCCAACAGTGCAGACCTATCTGCACGCGCCGGGCGGGCAAAGGCAAGGGGTGGTGGTTGACGCGACGTTGTTCTTTACGTAAACGTCAACTTATGATGTGCTGTAACAAGGAAAGGTTGCAGAGCGTAGTTCCTAGCATGAGTGGGGTTCGTCACATGCCTGAAGAGTTCAAGACCATTCGCCAGATGTGCGCCGATTTCGGGGTCACGCCGCGCACCCTGCGTTTTTACGAGGCCAAGGAACTGCTGTTCCCGCAGCGCGACGGGCAGCACCGGCTGTTCACCCGGCGCGACCAGGCCCGGCTGAAGCTGATCCTGCGCGGCAAGCGGTTCGGGTTCAGTCTGGAACAGATACGCCAGCTTCTGGAAATGTATGACCGCGACGACAGCGAGTTGAAGCAACTGCGCAAGACCTACGCCATCGCGCAAGAACGACTGGCCGATATGGAACGCCAGCGCGCCGAGCTGACCGATGCGATTTCCGAGTTGCAACAAGACCTTGCCTGGGCGGACGACGTGCTGTCCCAGGCCGACCGGCCGCGCGCCGCCGAATAAAAGCGCCCATTGGGAGAGAGAGATGCCAAGCTACACCGCCCCCGTGAAGGACATGCAATTCGTGCTGCACGATGTGCTCAATATCGGCGCAAGCGATATTCCGGGCTACGAGGATCTGGATCGCGACACCACCGGCGCGATCCTGGAAGAGGCGGCGAAGCTGGCCGAAGCTGCGCTTGCCCCGACCAACGCCACCGGCGACCGCGAAGGCTGCCGCTTGGAAAACGGTGTCGTACGCACGCCCACCGGCTTTGCCGAAGCGTTCGAGCAGGTCAAACAGGGCGGCTGGAACGGGCTGGACCTGCCGGAAGAATTCGGCGGGCAGAACCTGCCCTATGTCATGAACTCGGCCACGGGCGAGTTTTTCGTGTCCGCCAACATGGCGCTGAACATGTACCAGGGCCTGACCCACGGTGCGATTTCCGCCATTCTGGCGCACGGGTCCGACGCACAAAAAGCGCAATACCTGCCCAAGATGGTCTCGCTGGACTGGACCGGCACGATGAACCTGACGGAACCGCATTGCGGCACCGATCTGGGCCTGATCCGCACCAAGGCGGAACCGCAGGACGATGGCAGCTATGCCATTACCGGGCAGAAGATTTTCATCTCTGCCGGTGAGCATGACATGGCCGAGAACATCATCCACTTGGTTCTTGCCAAGGCACCGGGCGGCGGCGACGGCACCAAGGGCATTTCCCTGTTTATCGTGCCGAAATTCATCGTGAACGACGATGGCGGCCTGGGCGCGCGCAACGGCGTCAGCGTCGGCAGCATCGAAGATAAAATGGGGATTCACGGCAACGCCACCTGCGTCATGAATTACGATGGCGCGACCGGCTACCTTGTGGGCGATCTGCACAAGGGCATGCGCGCGATGTTCACCATGATGAACGAAGCGCGCCTTGGCGTGGGGCTGCAAGGCTATGCGCAAGCCGCCGTCGCCTATGAAAACGCCGCCGCCTATGCCAAGGACCGGCTGCAAGGGCGCGATGTGACCGGCGCGAAAAACCCCGACGGCCCGGCCGACCCGCTGCTGGTGCACCCCGATATTCGCCGCGTGCTGATGGACCAGAAAAGCTTTGTCGAGGGCGCGCGCGCCTTCACCATGTGGGGCGCCAGCCTGATCGACCGCGCGCATCGCGCGCAAGATGCCGAGGCCGACGGCCTGATCTCGCTCATGACCCCGGTGCTCAAGGGGTTCCTGACCGACAAGGGCTTCGACATGTGCGTGCAGGCGCAGCAGGTCTATGGCGGGCATGGCTATATAGAGGAATGGGGCATGTCCCAATTCGCCCGCGACGCGCGCATCGCCATGATCTACGAGGGCGCGAATGGCATCCAGGCGCTGGACCTTGTGGGGCGCAAGCTGGCGCAGGATGGCGGCAAGCATGTCATGGCCTTCTTCGCGCTGGTCAAGGAAGAGGTCGCGGGCAGCGATGACCCACGCCTGGCCGACCTGCGCGACGCGCTGAAGGCCGCGTCGAAGGATATGCAGGCGGCGGGCATGTTCTTCATGGAGAACGGGATGAAGAACCCCGATGACGCGCTGGCGGGCTCGACCGACTTCATGCATCTGTTCGGCCATGTCTGCCTTGGGCTGATGTGGCTGCGCATGGCGCGTGCGGCCTACGCGGCGCTGGATGGCAACACATCAGACCCGGCATTTCACGAGGCGAAACTGGCGACCGCGCGCTACTACATGGCGCGTCACCTGCCCGCCACGGCGCTGCACCTTGCGCGCATCCGCTCGGGTGGCGCACCCGTGATGGCCCTGGCCGAAGCCGATTTCTGAAAGGACCGAGCATGCCCAAACGCTTTCGCCTGACCCGCCGCTTCAACGCCGCCATGACCGAGGACGGCTACCGCCGCCTGCGCCGCTTCGCGCAGGAGGCGGGGCTGGACGAGGGCGAGGCGCTGTCTTTCCTGTTCGAGAATTTCGAATCGGTGACAGACGCGGACAACCTTGGCCACCGGCTGCGGCTGTTCAATTCGGAATTGGAGGCACGCAAGAAGTGACAGGCGGGCGGTGCACGCGGCGACGCCGGTCGCCTCCGGCGAGGGAGTATTTGGGGCAAGATGACGGACGATGCGCCCCGCCCCTCGGCTTGTGGCGTCAGCGG
>JAAAPG010000004.1 GCA_009908405.1 Alphaproteobacteria bacterium
GTAGCGAGCGCCATCACTTTCGTCCACGATCAGGTATATACCGCGCCAATGTCGCAAGGTATCGGCCCATTTTCGCGGCATGGATCGCACTGTATCCGCATCAAGTGTGACGTCTCGCCAGTCGGGTAGCGGAGGTGCGAGGTCTGGGACGCGTTGAATCTCAAGAACAGGCAAAGACGTTGTTTCCCCGCGTCGCATGTAAGCGCGCGCACCGGGATCGGCGACAACAAGGCGCCCGCGCAACTCGGCCAAAGCTGTCTCTGGTTGCAAGTCGAACCGGGCGCGTCGATCTATCCCGCGCGCTGCAAACCCTTCGCTTGAAAACGCCCGATACATGGTCTGCATCTGCGGTGATTGGTCGAATTCGTCGCCCGACAAATCGACCCAGCCTGCTTGTCGATATAACCCGATAAACGTCAGGCTTGCATCCCCGCGGGCCAGAAACGACGCCATGAAGGCGCGGGATTTCAGGGTTGCCTCGGCTTGTTGGGAGTGGGTTGATTGATAGGTATCGAATATCTCGGGGTGCTGTTCGGCCAGCGTCGTTAGCACAAGCCGATCTCTCTGGTCAGATGGTTTGTGCAGGCATAGGGCAACAATCTCTGCCGAGATCCCGCAGCCTTCCAAGATGGTTTGAAACTCCACCCGACTACCCTTTCGGTGCCAACAGGCGCAGCGCCGCGCGGATCAGCGCGGGGGTGTCGGCCTCTGGCTGGTCGGTTTGCGCCTCGGCCACGGCGCGGGCGGCGTCGGACGGGCCATAGCCCAGATTGCCAAGCGCCGACATGGCTTCGGCCACCGCATTGGACGGGGCGGGCGCAGGCGCCGGCGGGGTTGGGGCAGGGCGGTCCTGCGCGGGGTCGATCACCTCGGTTGCCGCAGGGGCAGACGGCGTGGCCGGGCTGTCCACCGCCATCAGCGCGGGGGCCTTGTCCTTCAACTCGTTGGCGATGCGCAGCGCCAGTTTCGGCCCGACACCGGGCGCCTTGCGCAGCGCACCGCTGTCGTTCAGGGCAATGGCACGCGACACGCCTTCGGGCCCAAGCGCGCCAAGGATAGCCAGCGACGCTTTCGCACCCACCCCCTGGACAGAGGTCAGCACCCGGTGCCATTCCTTTTCCAGCAGCGTCGGAAAGCCGTAAAGCTGCATCAGGTCTTCGCGCACGACCATGTCGGTATACAGCGCGGCCACTTCGCCCCGCCCCGGAAGGGACATGAGCGTGCGGTCCGAGACATAGACGATATACCCGACGCCGCGCACATCCAGCAGCACATGGTCGGGACCGCGCATATCGATCACGCCTGTCAGCTTGCCGATCATCCGACCACCTTTGCCGCGCGCCGGGCGGTCTGGCTGTGGAACGCGTGGCAAATCGCAATCGCCAAGGCATCTGCCGCGTCCGGCCCTTCGATGTTCACGCCCGGAAGCTGCATGCGCACCATGTGGTCCACCTGTTCCTTGGCGGCCTTGCCCACGCCGACCACCGCTTTTTTCACCGCGTTCGGCGCATATTCCCCAACGTCCAGCCCCGCCTGTGCGGGCACCAAAAGGGCGATGCCGCGCGCGCTGCCCAGTTTCAGCGTGGCGACCGCGTCCTTGTTGACGAAGGTCTGTTCCACCGCCGCCGTGTGCGGCGCGAAGCGGGCCAGAACATCGGTCAGTTGGCGGTGCAGTTCCAGCAGGCGCGTGGCCAGATCGGCGCTGGCGGTCGAATGGCAAATGCCATTTCCGACATGGCGCATGCGCACCCCGTCCACGTCGATCACGCCCCAGCCAAGGTTGCGCAAGCCTGGGTCTATGCCGATTACGCGCATCATGTCTTGGGCCTGCCTGCTGCTTTTTTCCATGGTTAGCACGAAAAGCGAACATCTGCCAAGTGGGTCGCGCGCGGTTCCTGCTTGCAGCCATGCAAAAAGGGCATATGGGACATGCAAACTCTCTGAGTTGTGTCGAGGCAGGCCGCAGATTATCTGCCGCGTGTGCACAAAGTTGCAGCAGTTTGAAAACTTACTCTCCCGGAGACCTGACATGACCTTCTACGCAGAAAGCCGCAACACCGCGGCAGAGGTCCTTGCCGGTTTCCATGGCCTCTCGCTTGGCGCGCTCGTCGCCTCCCTGATGGCGTGGAACACGCAACGGATTACCCGCAATCAACTGGGCGCGCTCAGCGACCGCGAACTGGCCGATATCGGGCTGGAGCGCGCCGATATCGCCGCCGTCGCACAAGGCCGGTTCCGCCGCTGATATACAGCCATGCGTTGACCGCCTGCGCCCGTGGCCTGCCAGCCACGGGCGTTTTAGTTTGTTTTGGCCTTGGGAATGAAAGGCAAGGGCAGGATCGGCACGCCGTCGTCGATCAGCGCCTTGGCCTCGGCCAGTTTCGCTTCACCATGGATGGCGCGTTCGGGCGCGTCACCCAAATGCATGGCGCGGGCTTGCGTTGCGAAATCACGCCCGACATAGTCCGAATTGGCCTCGACCTCTGCGCGCAGGGCTTGCAGCTTTTCCACCATCGCGGCGCGTTTGGCGGTCTTGACTGACGGGGCCATGATCGCCTTGGTCACATCGGCGCTGCCACAATCGGGGCAAGTGACAAGCCCGCGACCGCGCAACCCGTCATACGCTGCGCCCGATTGGAACCAGCTTTCGAACCTGTGACCTTGGGGGCAATCAAGCGTGTATTTTATCATGGCACTGCTCTGGATTAGCCTGAAACGATTTAACGATCTTCCAAGGCAATTCAAGATGAAAGCAGTTTGAGTGCCCTTGCGGCGCGCGCCTGCTGCGCTAATTCTCGAAGCATGAAACAAATCATCCTGACCGCAGTGTTCACCCTGTTTGCCGCCCCCATGGCATTGGCCTTCAGCTTCACCGGGCTGGATGGCACGAATCTGGACCTGACAGACTGGCGCGGCAAGCCAGTGCTGGTGGTCAATACAGCGTCGTTTTGTGGGTTTACCCGCCAATACCGCGACATGCAGGCGCTGTATGACGAATACGGCGATGACGGCTTGGTGGTGCTGGCCGTGCCGTCCGAAGATTTCAATCAGGAATACAGCAGCAACGATGACGTGGCGCAGTTCTGCCGGGTTGAAACCGGGCTGACCTTTCCGATCACGGAGATCACCCCGGTGCGCGGGCCAAAAGCGCACCCGTTCTACCGCTGGCTGGCGCAGGAACATCGCAAATCGCCGAACTGGAATTTCAACAAGGCGCTGATCGGGCCGGATGGGGAGTTGATCGGGTTCTGGGGCTCATCCACCCGCCCCACCGCGCGCGCGATCACCAGCGAAATTCGCCGCGCCCTGCCGTGACACCGGTTTTCATCGGGTCTGAAATATATCGCGGCTCCAGCTACGGGGCGGCGCATCCGCTTCATATTCCGCGTGTCTCGACCGTGATGGACCTTGTGCGCGCGCTGGGCTGGCTGGGGCCGGGGCAATACCGCACCAGCCCGCGCGCCAAGCCCGCCGCGCTGACCGGCTTTCACACGCTTGACTATATCGCCGCGCTGCAACGGGCGGAAGATACGCAGACGGTGGATGAGGGGGCGATGACCCGCCACGCCCTTGGCACCACCGCGAACCCGGTCTTTCCAGAAATGTTCCGCCGACCGGCGACGGGGGCAGGGGGTGTCATGCTGGCCGCCGAATTGGTGGCGACAGGCGGTGTCGTGCACACGCCCGGCGGCGGCACGCATCACGCCATGGCCGACCGCGCCAACGGGTTTTGCTACCTGAACGATCCGGTTCTGTGCCTGCTTGCGTTGCGGCGGCTGGGGCTGTCGCGGATCGCCTATGTCGATATAGACGCGCATCACGCCGACGGGGTCGAGGCGGCCTTGGGCGGCGATGACGACATGCTGTTGATCTCTGTCCACGAGGAAAACCGCTGGCCCTATACGGGCAAGCTGGACGACACGGGCGGTGGGCGCAGCATCAACCTGCCGGTGCCGCGCGGCTTCAACGATACCG
The DNA here is from genome assembly GCA_009908405.1 of Alphaproteobacteria bacterium. Lineage (GTDB taxonomy): Bacteria > Pseudomonadota > Alphaproteobacteria > Rhodobacterales > Rhodobacteraceae > Roseinatronobacter. Next base: position 3,976 of record JAAAPG010000004.1, read on the forward strand.
AGATGCGGCATGTGCTGCACCGGCTGATCCTGCCCGTGCTGGACCAATTCGCGCCGCAGGCGGTGGTGTTGCAATGCGGCTCCGACGCAATCCTTGAAGACCCGTTGTCGCGCTTGGCGTTGTCGAACAATGCGCATGTCGAGGTTGCCGCGGCGCTGCGCGATCTGTCGCCGCGCTTCATCGCGCTGGGCGGTGGGGGCTATAACCCGTGGTCGGTGGCGCGCTGCTGGACGCGGGTCTGGGGCGCGCTGAACGGTTTGGACGCCAGCGGCGATTTGCCCACCGTTGCGCAAGACATCCTGCGCGACCTGTCATGGAATCGCCGTGGACCTGCATGGCAGGTGCAACCCCATTGGACCGCAACGCTCAATGACCCGCCGCGCGAAGGTCCGGTTCGGTCAGAGCTTGCTGACCGCGTGGACAGACTCCGCCAGCGTTGCAGTGCCACGGCGGGCGTGTCGTAGGGTGCGTGCTAGCACGCACCCTACCCAAGCGGCGATGGTCGCGCACCGCATCTTGCGCACGCCCCTGCCCGCGCGTAGAAGAGCCGCGAAATTCTGGCGCGAAGAGGTCTGCACATGCCGCTTCTGGTGATGAAATTCGGGGGCACTTCTGTCGCCGATCTGGACCGCATCCGCAACGCGGCGGCCAAGGTCAAGGCAGAGGTCGCGCGCGGCTATGACGTGATCGTCATCGTGTCGGCCATGTCGGGCAAGACCAATGAATTGGTCGGCTGGGTGAATGAGACCTCTCCGCTATACGACGCGCGCGAATACGATGCTGTGGTCAGTTCCGGCGAGAATGTAACCGCCGGTCTGATGGCGCTGACGTTGCAGGAAATGGACGTGCCCGCGCGGTCATGGCAGGGCTGGCAAGTGCCGATCCAGACCACCAGCGCGCATGGTGCGGCGCGGTTTGTCGATATCCCGCGCGCCAATCTGGACGCGAAATTCGCCGAAGGGTTCAAGGTTGCCGTGATCGCGGGCTTTCAGGGCGTCAGCCCCGAGGGGCGCATCACCACGCTGGGGCGCGGCGGGTCCGACACCACCGCCGTGGCTTTTGCCGCGGCCTTTGGCGCAGAACGCTGCGATATTTATACCGATGTCGATGGCATTTACACGACCGACCCGCGTATCACCAGCAAGGCGCGCAAGCTGGACAAGATCAGCTTCGAGGAAATGCTGGAACTGGCCTCGCTCGGGGCGAAGGTGCTGCAAACCCGCTCGGTCGAACTGGCGATGCGCTACAAGGTGCGCCTGCGCGTGCTGTCGTCGTTCGACGACACGGATGAGCAATCAGGAACTCTGGTCTGTGATGAGGATGAGATCATGGAATCGAAAGTCGTCTCTGGCGTGGCCTATAGCCGCGAAGAAGCCAAGCTGACCCTTGTCACGGTCGAGGATCGCCCCGGCATCGCCGCCGCCATTTTCGGCCCGCTGGCCGATAGCGGCGTGAATGTGGACATGATCGTTCAGAACATCTCGGAAAAGGCGCAAGACAGCGACAAGCCCGTGACCGACATGACCTTTTCCTGCCCGGTCGACCAGGTCGCCCGCGCGCGCCAGGCGCTGGAGGCGGCGCGCGACGCGGGGCACATAAACTATGGCACGCTGGAAGTGGACGAGGACGCGGCGAAGGTTTCTGTCGTCGGCATCGGGATGCGCAGCCATGCCGGGGTTGCCGCGCGCATGTTCAAGGCCCTGGCGGCGGATGGCGTGAACATCAAGGTCATCGCCACGTCAGAGATCAAGATTTCCGTCCTGATCGACCGGAAATATATGGAATTGGCGGTTCAGGCGCTTCATGATGCGTTCGAACTGGACAAGGCGGGATAGAACCCGCCACGGGATCGGGAGGGGCCATGCCCCACAGGACGGAAACCGACAGCCGCCGCATGTTGCGCCAGTTGCGCGACGAAATGGCCAGTGCCCAGCCCGGGCAGGAACGGCTGGACCGGATCACGACGATCATCGCGCAGTCGATGGGCACGGATGTGTGCTCGATCTACCTGTTCCGCGATGCGGGTACGCTGGAGCTGTGCGCCACCGAGGGGCTGCGCCCCAGCGCCGTGCACGAAACACGCTTGCGCCTGGGCGAGGGGTTGGTCGGCAAGGTCGCCCGACTGGCCCGGGCCCTGAACACCGCCGATGCCCCGTCCGAGCCCGGCTTTCGCTACATGCCCGAAACCGGGGAAGAGGTGTTCACGTCCTTCCTGGGTGTGCCCGTGCAGCGGCTTGGCGAGCGGTTGGGCGTGCTTGTCGTGCAGTCGAAAGAGGCGCGCGACTACACGGAGGATGAGATCTACGGGCTGGAAGTGGTCGCCATGGTCATTGCCGAGATGACCGAACTGGGGGCATTCGTGGGGGAAGGGACCAGTTTCGCCTCGCCACACCAACAGCCCGCGATGTTGCGCGGCGTGACCGCGCAGGAAGGCGAGGCCGAGGGCCACGTCTTTCTGCACCAGCCGCGCGTGGTCGTCACCAACCTTGTGAATGACGATTCCAGGGCAGAAATCGCCCGCTTGCACGAAGCGGTGGACAGGTTGCGCGGGTCCGTCGACGACATGCTCAGCGCGGCCCGGACGCGCGACAAGGAACATCAGGAGGTTCTGCAAACCTACCGCATGTTTGCCAATTCGCGCGGCTGGATGAAGCGGATGGAAGAAGACATCCGGCTTGGCCTGTCTGCCGAAGCGGCGGTCGAGAAAGAGCAATCCGCCGCCCGGGCCCGTCTGGAAACCGTGCCCGACCAGTATCTGCGCGACCGGTTGCACGATCTGGACGACCTGTCGAACCGGCTGTTGCGGATCCTGACCGGGCAGGGCGTGGAAACCGGTGCGGAAATGCCCGACCGCGCAATCCTCGTGGCGCGCAATATCGGCCCCGGCGACCTGCTGGAATATGGCCGCCGCCTGCGCGGCGTGGTGCTGGAGGAAGGTGCCGTCGGCAGTCACGCGACCATCGTGGCGCGCGCGCTGGCGATTCCGTTGGTCATCAACGTGCCGCGCATTACCACCGACGCGCTGAGCGGCGACTACATCCTTGTCGATGGCACCGAGGGCATGGTGCATCTGCGCCCCGATGACAGCGTGACGGGCGCGTTTCGCGACAAGATGGCGATGCAGGCCAAGGCGCAGGAACGCTATGCCAGCCTGCGCGACAAACCCGCCGAAGGCCGCTGCGGCACGAAGATCACGCTCAAGATGAACGCCGGGTTGATGGCCGACCTGCCATCCATGCCCACCTCGGGCGCTGAAGCCGTGGGGCTTTTCCGCACGGAACTGCAGTTCCTGACCCGCGAGAAGATGCCGCGCCGGTCGGAACTGGTTTCGACCTATGCGCGTGTTCTGGACGCGGCCGATGGCAAAAGCGTGCATTTTCGCACCCTCGACATCGGGTCCGACAAGGTCGCGCCCTACATGAAGCGCCCGGACGAGCCGAACCCCGCCATGGGCTGGCGCGCCCTGCGCGTGGGGCTGGACAAGCCCGGCGTGTTGCGGATGCAGGTTCAGGCGCTGATCCGCGCTGCGGCGGGCCGTCCGCTAAGCGTGATGTTCCCGCTTGTTGCCACCAGCGAGGAGTTTTCCCGCGCCCGCGACACGCTGATGCGCGAGATCGACCGCGAACGCCGCCTCGGCCACCCGCTGCCTGCCGAGTTGAAGGTCGGCGCGATGATGGAAACCCCGTCACTGGCCTATGCGCCCGACGGTTTTTACCGCGAGGTCGATTTCATCTCGATCGGCGGCAATGACCTGAAACAGTTCTTCTTCGCCGCCGACCGCGAAAACGAATTGGTGCGCCGCCGCTATGACACGCTGAATGTCAGCTTCCTGACCTTCTTGCAGGTGATCGTCGACCGCTGCCACGAGACGGACACGGCGCTGTCCTTCTGCGGCGAGGATGCGGGCCGCCCGGTCGATGCGCTGGCCATGGCCGGGATCGGTATTCCGGCGCTGTCGATGCGGCCCGCGTCCATCGGGCCGGTCAAATCCCTGATCCGGCGTTCGAACCTGAACGAGGTGTCGGAACTGATCGCCCGCGTGCAGGCGCGCGGGTTGGAAAGCGCGCGGCCCGCGCTTCTGGATTACGTGGCATCCTTGGTCGAGTGATCCTTTTCCACCCGGCCTGACACCCCGTCCCAGGCGCC
>JAAAPG010000158.1 GCA_009908405.1 Alphaproteobacteria bacterium
TGCGGAAGCCTGTCGGCCATGTCAGACGTCCTTCTTGCCGGTGACAGCGTCGATATCGGGCGCATCGACCGCTTTCATGCCCACCACATGGTAGCCCGCATCGACATGCAGAGTCTCTCCGGTGGTGCCGGTGCCAAGATCCGACAACAAGTAGACCGCGGCCTTGCCGACCTCGTCCTGGGTGACGTTGCGGCGCAGGGGCGAATTCAGCTCGTTCCATTTCATGATATAACGGAAATCGCCGATGCCGCTGGCGGCCAGCGTCTTGATCGGGCCTGCCGAAATGGCATTGCAGCGAATGTTGTCCTTGCCCAGATCCTCTGCGATGTACTTGACCGACGCTTCCAGCGCCGCCTTGGCCACGCCCATCACGTTGTAATGCGGCATGACCTGTTCGGCGCCGTAATAGGTCATGGTCAACAGGCTGCCACCCTCGGGCATCAGCTTGGCCGCCCGCTGGCAGACGGCGGTAAAGGAATAGACCGACACGTCCATCGTCGTGTTGAAATTGTCGCGGCTGGTATCGACGTAGCGGCCGCGCAGTTCCGACTTGTCGGAAAAGCCAATGGCGTGGACCACGAAATCTATGGTGCCCCATTTCGCTTCCAGCGCGTCAAACAGCGCATCGACCGAGTCCATGTGGGTGACATCGCATTCGAACAGCGTCGGCGTGCCCAATTTCTCGGCGAGCGGGAGAACCCGTTTCTTCAAAGCGTCGCCTTGATAGCTGAAAGCCAGTTCGGCACCTTGCTCGCCCAAGGCCTTGGCGATGCCCCACGCGATGGATTTGTCATTGGCCAGACCCATTATCAGGCCGCGTTTGCCGCTCATCAACGAAGACATGCTCTTGCTCCTTGAAACACTCGTCACAGCATTAGGCTATCGCCCAGAGGGCTGCAAGCATCCGGTGCGGTCCGGCGTGCGGCATCGCTTGAAACCGTTGGGACACATGTTACATATTTGATAACCAACACTGGCTTGGCCAAGAATGGCCCGAGCAATAAACAGGTCGCCAATACGGGATGGCAATGTGAGCGAGCGGGACGACATTTTCGCGGGAGAGTCTCCTTTCGAGATCGCCCGCCGGTGGCTGGCGGAGGCGGACTCGCTGGAACCCAATGACCCTAACGCGATCGCATTGGCCAGCGTGGATGCCGACGGGCTGCCAAATGTCCGCATGGTCCTGCTCAAGGATATACTTGACGACGGTTTCGTCTTTTATACCAACTACACCAGTGCCAAGGGGCAGGAAATCGCGGCCAGCGGCAAGGCGGCTTTCGTGCTGCACTGGAAATCGCTTCGGCGGCAGATCCGGGTGCGCGGACATGCTGCGCGGTTCGACGGGCCAGAGGCGGATGCCTATTTCGCCTCGCGGTCGTTGAAAAGCAGGCTGGGCGCGTGGTCGTCGCCGCAATCGCAACCGCTGGAGTCGCGTGCGTCCTTGATGGCAGAGGTCGCACGGCAAACCGCGCGGCATGGGACAAACCCGCCGCGCCCGCCATTCTGGGGCGGCATTCGGATCGACCCGGTCGAGATAGAGTTCTGGGCCGACGGAGCTTTTCGATTGCATGACCGGTTTCAATGGCGCAAACCGTCCCCCTCCGACGATTGGGCAATCACACGGCTCGCCCCATAGGCTTGCCGCTCGCGTATGTATCGGCCAGAGTTACGGCTGTTTCAAAAGCAAACGCGCCGTGGTGCGCATGAATGACGAGCGAGAGACAATATGGCTTCGGACTTCGGCCCCGATGACAAGGTGCAGGGCACAGTGAAATGGTTTGACCCGACCAAGGGCTTCGGGTTCATCGTATGGCGCGATGATGGCCCCGATATATTACTACACGCGAACGCGTTGCGCAACTTCGGGTTGAGTTCGGTTTGCGATCATGCGCGGATGACCGTCGCAGTTCAGAAAACCGCGCGTGGTTACCAGGTCTCGGAGGTCTTTTCGGTTCTGCCCCCGCTTGGCGAGGATGGCAAGGACGAGGATGATGCGTTCGATGCGGGTATTGTCGACAGGTCGGTCCCGTTGGAAGCCGCGCGTGTCAAGTGGTTCGACAAGGTCAAGGGCTTTGGCTTTGCCAATTGCTTTGGCAAGCCGGAGGACGTGTTCGTTCACATGGAAACCTTGCGCCGCGCGGGTTTGGCCGAATTGATGCCCGGAGAGGCGATTGCAATTCGCGTCGTCGATGGCGAGCGGGGGCGCATGGCGGCGCTGATCGAACCATGGGAGGCTGCTCTGCATGAGGTTTGAGCGTCTTGCCGCGACCTGCATGATGGCAAGTGTCGCGCTGGTGATGCTTGGTCAGGCGGCGGTGGCGCAATGCGCGCCGGATCGCGTGGATTTGCGCGGCGATTGGGGGCAGGCCCGGTTTTCTGTCGAAGTTGTCGATACACCGGAAAGCCGTGCGCAAGGTCTGATGTTTCGCGAAAGCCTGCCGCGTTCCGCAGGAATGCTCTTTATCTACGAGGCGCCGACCGTCGCGTCATTCTGGATGCGCAATACGCTGATCCCGCTCGACATGCTTTTTGTCGACCCCGAGGGCAGGGTTTCACATATCCACCACGATGCCCGGCCGGGGGATGAAACCCCGATCCCCGGCGGCGATAACGTGCTGATGGTGTTGGAAATCAACGGCGGGCTGGCGCGTGTTCTCGGGATAGAAACCGGCAGCGCCCTGCGCCATCCTCGCCTGGATCAAACCGATGCTCTCTGGCCCTGCGAACTCGCGGCGCAAGAGTGAAAGAAATAGGCAGGCCGGGGTAATTCGCTCTTCCATCGGATCGCCGGGCCGAGTAAAGCACCAGTGTCGGGGCGTGGCGCAGCCTGGTAGCGCGACGGTTTTGGGTACCGTAGGTCGTAGGTTCGAATCCTATCGCCCCGACCAGTTTTCATCGGCAAGATCACGGGATATCGCTGTGAAAGCAGGCTGTTGCCCTTGGCCTTTGCAGGCAAGGGCCCGCGGGCCGGCTTGTGCTGGCCCTTGTGCTGGTTCACGGTCGGGGGTGCCGGCGTTCCGCCCGGCCTGTCACGCAAAAGGGGATCAGCGTGTCATCTGTCGGGGTGACTCGCTCATTGGCCGCGTCGATTGTCAGGTTGTTGAAACTGGCGGAAACCCCTGGTTCCGCGTCGGTGTCGCTTTCAAATGCGCCCGATATGCGTCCCGCGTTGACATCGGCAACAAGGGTTGCGCTGCCCGACAGACCAGTTGCTTGATCGCGAAATTGCCGACAAAGCCGTGGTTTCCGGAAAATGCGCTGGACCAGTCTGCCGTCGCCACTGGTCCCCGCCGGGCTGCCGACACCCTGGCAGCGCCCCATCGATTCGTCCGTGCACATGATGGTCGTGCCGTCCATTGGACTATCGCTGCGCCTGTGGCGGCAAAGCCTCTATTTCGCGTCCCAGGGTAGCGCGAAACCGCCCAGATGTTCGTGCAGTCGCGGGTCGTCCGGCGACCCGGACACAACCTGGGCGACAAGGCCGCGCTTCTTGTCCTCGATCACATCGACAACCCGAGCATCCAGCCCGGCGCGGGACAAGGTGTCGTTCAGCACCCGCGTGATCGCCATCTTGCGCAGGTCGGGCTTGAACACCTTGCCGACGGCGGTTTTCGGCAGTTCCGGTAACATTTCGATATGCTTGGGGATTGCAGCCCGCTCTGAAATACGCGGCGTGGCATGGGCCAAAAGCTCTTCCGGGGTCGCCTGCGCGCCGTCGACCAGCTCCACATAGGCGCAGGGCATTTCGCCTGCGACCGGGTCGGGCTGGCCGATCGCCCCGGCAAAACCGACAGCCGGGTGCGAGAGCAGCGCCTCCTCGATCTCTGCCGGGTCCAGGTTGTGGCCGCCGCGGATAATCAGGTCTTTCGCGCGGCCCGTGATCCACAGGTACCCATCCGGGTCCATGCGCCCCAGGTCGCCCGTGCGCAGGAACCGGTCATGGGCAAACAGGTCGCGGTTCTTGTCAAGCTCGGTGTAGGTGGACCCTTCGAACACGCCGGGGGACGACACGCAGATTTCGCCCACCTCGTCGGTTGCGCATTCGCGGAACCCATCGGGCCCGGCGCGCAGGATCTTCACGTCGGTATGGGGCAGGGGGATGCCGACAGAGCCGACCTTTTTCAGCCCATCGACCGGGTTGCAGGACACAAGGCAGGTCGCTTCGGTCAGACCGTAGCCTTCGGAAATCTGCACGCCGGTCGCGTCCTCGAACCGGCGATACAGCTCTTTGGGCAAGGGGGCGGAGCCTGAAATGCCGGTGCGCAGGCTGGACACATCGGCATTGACGGGGCGCTGCATCAGGGCGGCCAGCGCGGTTGGCACGGTTATCATGAAAGTGGCGTTCCAGCGTTCGATCAGCTTCCAGAAATTGTCGAACACGCCGTCGCCCCGGTAGCCTTGCGGGGTGGGGAGCACCACATGCGCGCCCGACATGATGCAGCACATCAGGATCGGGTAGGCGGCAAAGACATGGAACAAGGGCAGCGGGCAGAGCAGCACGTCACGCTCGGTGAACAGCAATTCCGCGCCCAGCCAGCCATTGTAGATCATGCCGCCGAAACGGTGCTGCGCCACTTTCGGCGTGCCGGTGGTGCCGCCGGTATGAAAATAGGCGGCCACGCGGTCCGTGTCCGGCGTGGTAAAGGCCAGCGCCTTGCTGCATTCGAACATGGCGGCGTTGAAATCCTGCACCTTGGCGTGGTGATGCACCTCCACCTTGGGGCGGATGAAGGGCACGACCCAGCTTTTCGGCGGCGACAGGTGGCGCAGCAGGTCCACTTCCAGCACGTGTTTCACGTCCGGCGCATGGGCGACCGCCTCTGCCACCTTTTGCGCGACATCGGTTTTCGGGAAGGCACGCAGCGTGACCACGACCTTCGCCCCGGTTTCGCGCAGGATGGCGGAGATCTTATCTGGCTCCAGCAGCGGGTTGATGGGGTTGACGCGCCCGGCCGTCATTCCGCCCAGCAGCGCGATGGCGGTTTCGTTCAGCGTGGGCAGCACATAGGCGATCGTGTCATCTTCCTGCACGCCAAGGCTGCGAAACAGGTTGGCGGCCTGCGTGACCCTGTTGTGAAGCTGTGACCATGTACAGGTTTCCGCCTTTGCCTTCGGGTCGGAAAACAATTGAAACGAGATCGCGGGCCGGTCCCCCCAATTGTCGCGCGCGCGCGTAAGGGCCTGGTAAACAGACACCGGCAGATCGCGCGCCTCCCACGCGCTTTCCGCCTCGACTGTGCGCACATCCTCGGGTGATCTGAAATCCCGCATGCCTTCCCCCTCCCGTTCCGGCCATTTTACGTGCTGGGCAGAAAAGCACCGGGGCGCGGGGGGCGCAAGCAAAACAGAAAATCACGTTGCGTCACGAGAACGTTACGACCGCTCATTGTGCCGGTGAATCCTTCGGCCGCAATGCCAGCCAGATCAACGCGCCACCCGCCAGCACAAGGAACGGGATCATCGCCATGTTGACGAATTGCCAGCCGGTCTGCGTGGTCCCGCCGGAGCAGTTCATCAGCGTGCCGGAACTGAGCGAGGCCAGGAACACGCCGCCGAACACGATCATGTCGTTCAGCCCCTGCACGCGCCCGCGCTCTTCCACCGAATGCGCGGCGGTCAGCATGGTGGTCGCACCGATAAAGCCGAAATTCCAGCCCACGCCCAGCAGGATGAGGGCGATATAGAACTGCTCCAGCTCGACCCCCGAAATGGCCACCGCGCCCGACAGCGCCAGAATGACAAGCCCGGTCGCCACCACCGCGCGCGAGCCGAACCGCGCGATGACATGGCCGGTGATGAAGGACGGGGCATACATGGCCAGAACATGGGCCGAGACGATATTGGCGGCATCCCCGGTGTCAAACCCGCAGCCGACCACCGCCAGCGGGGTCGAGGTCATGACAAGGTTCATCAACGCATAGGCCACGGTGCCGCAGATGATGGCCACGGCAATGACCGGGCTGGTCAACAGCTCGCGCACCGGGCGACCCTTGGGCGCGCCGTCCTCGGGCTTGGCCGGGGTCGGGATGTCCAGGAAGGACAGCAGCACCATGCCCCCGATGTTCAGCCCGATCACGCCCAGATAGGTTGCCAGGAACGGCACCGCCATGGCGTCGGACGTGGCCGACACGATCTGCGGGCCGAAAATGGCTGACAGCAGCCCCCCCGCCATGACGAAGGAAATCGCCTTGGGGCGAAATTCGGGGCTGGCCTGGTCGGCGGCGGCGAAGCGGTAAAACCCGTTGGCGGACATGTAGACACCCGACAACAGGCTGCCCAGCAGGAAGATGATGAACGACCCTGCATAAAGCCCATAGGCCGCCAGCATCGCGCCGATGGCCCCGCTGACGCAGGCCAGCCAGAACCCCGCGCGCCGCCCGTAGGCCTGCATGATGGCCGAAAGCGGCGTCGCCGCCAGCATGGACCCCAGCACGATCATCGAAATCGGCAAGGTGGCCCAGCACGGGTTCGGTGCCAGCATCTGCCCGGCCAGCCCACCGATGATGAACATGATCGGCAATTGCGCGCCGACCACGGCTTGCGCGGCGACCAGAACGGCAACATTGCGCTTGGCGCGGGTATCACTGGCGGGGGTTGCAATCGTCTCACTCATGCGCGCAGGATTAGCGCGGATATATTCCGTTTGGAAGTGGTGTTTTACATGTGCAACGATCCGGCGGCGGTTGGTCGCATCCTGACGTCAGAGGCCTGCATGGCCGAAGGCTGCGATTGGCTGGCGGCGCAAGAGCCGCGCTTTGCCCATGCGCTAAAGCTCACCGGCGTGCCGCCCCTGCGCCGCCGCCCCGAGGGGTTCGGGCACTTGCTGGGGGCGATCATCGGCCAGCAGGTCAGCACCCACGCGGCCCGCGCGATCTGGGACCGGATGGACGCCGCGGGCCTGACCACGCCCGAGGCCGTGCTGGCCGCCGATGACGAGACGCTGCGCGCGCCGGGGCTGTCGCGCCAGAAAATCCGCTACGCGCGCGCGCTGGCCGAAGCCGGGATCGATTTTGACGCGCTGCGCCACGCCCCCGATGCCGAGGTCACGGCGACATTGGTGCAAGTCACCGGCATCGGCCGATGGACCGCCGAGATCTACGCCATGTTCAGCCTTGGCCGCGCCGATGTCTTCGCGCCCAACGATCTGGCCTTGCAGGAATCCGCCCGCCGCCTGTTCGCCTTGCCCGACCGCCCGCGCGAAGCCCCGATGCGCCGCATGGCGGAAAGCTGGTCGCCGTGGCGCACGGTTGCGGCGGGGCTGCTCTGGGCCTATTACCGCGTGGAAACCGACAGGGAAGGCGTCATATGACACGGGTATTGCAATCGGAAAAGCGCGGGCCTGCGAGCGGCGGCAAAGCCACATCAGCGGTGGTGTTCGTGCATGGCTATGGCGCGGATGGCGGCGACCTGCTGGGGCTGGCCGACCCGCTCGGGCCGCATATGCCGGGAACGGTGTTCTACGCCCCCGACGCGCCAGAGCGCAGCGTCGCCAACCCGATGGGGTTTCAGTGGTTCCCGATCCCGTGGATCGACGGCTCATCCGAAGAGGATGCGCAAACAGGCCTGCTGGCCGCCGCCAATGATTTCAACGCCTTTCTGGACGAAGTTCTGACCAATGAAGGTCTGACCCCCGACCGGCTGGCGCTTGTCGGGTTTTCCCAGGGCACCATGCTGTCGCTGCATGTCGCCCCGCGCCGCCCCGCGCCCCTGGCCGCGGTGGTCGGCTTTTCGGGGCGATTGCTGATGCCCGAAATGCTGGAAACCGAAACCGTCAGCCGTCCGCCGGTGCTGCTGGTCCATGGCGATCAGGATGACGTGGTGCCGCCCGCGTCGCTGCCGGAAGCCGCCGATGCGCTGGTGGCCGAAGGTTTTGAGACTTACAGCCATGTTTCCGAGGGCACAGCGCATGGTATCGCGCATGACGGGTTGTCGCTGGCGCTGTCCTTCCTGCGCGACAAGCTGCCGGGCTGATGGCTAGAGCATGTCGCGCAAAAGTGGTTCCCGGTTTTGCGCAAAAGACAT
>JAAAPG010000010.1 GCA_009908405.1 Alphaproteobacteria bacterium
TGCCGATGCGGGCCAGCATGCCCACCAGCGCCTGACTGATCGCTTCGTCGTTCAGGTAGCGGTCATTGGGCGTGTGCAGGTCCACGCTGAAGCCGTCGGCATAGCCCGCTTCGGCCATCAGTTCCTGCGCACGGGCGACATCCGGCTGGGCATAGGCGTCCAGCTCCTCGGTCCAGCCGTTGACGAAGGGCGGCATGGTCACGCCCGTGGGCAGCGACTGTCCGCGCATGACCACCTGTTGAATGGCGTCACGATCGGTCGCCAGGTGCATCGCTTCGCGCACCATCGGGTCGGCGAAGGGGTTGCCGTCCACGCTGGCGGTTTGCAGGTCGTCCGACCCCATGTCATAGGCGAAGAAGATCGTGCGGTTTTCCGGGCCGAATTCGACACTCAGCCCCTCCGTCTGTTCCAGCCGGGCAATATCCTGCACCGGCACGTCCTGCACGATGTCCACCTCGCCCGACAGCAACGCGGCAACGCGGGTCGCGGCCTCGGCAATCGGGGTGTAGATGATCTCTGTCACCTCGGGGGCATCGGCCCAGTGGCCGTCGAAGGCTTGCAGCACGGTGCGCACTTCGGGGTCACGTTCGACCAGCGTGTAAGGGCCGGTGCCGTTGGCGTTGCGCACGGCATAGTTTTCTTCCCCGGCGGCGAAATCCTGCGCGGTCAGCGCATCATTCGCCTCGGCCCAGGCGCGCGACATGATGAAGGTGTTGGTCAGGTTCTGCACGTAAAGCGGCGCGGGGCCTTCGGTCTTGATATGCACGGTGCTGTCATCGGGGGCCGTCACCTCGACCACGCCGGCATGCAGGCCCTTCATGTCCGACGTCTCGCCCCGCGCGCGGTTCAGCGAAAACACCACGTCATCGGCGGTCAGTTCGGTGCCGTCGTGGAACGTCACGCCGTCGCGCAGGGTGAAGACCCAGACGGTGTCATCCTCGGGGCTGATGCCCCAGTCCACGGCCAGGCGCGGGGTCAACGACCCATCGGTCGCGCGGCCCACAAGTGTTTCATAAATATGATGCGCCAGGGTATGCGTCGGGCCTTCGTTCTGGCTGTGCGGGTCCAGCGTCAGCGCGTCGCCGACGCGCGCCCAGCGGATGGTTTCAGCACTGGCCGCCGCCAGCCCAAGGCCCAGCGCAAGCGCCGAGGCAGAGGCCATGCGCAGCGCGCCGGTCATCCCGTCGCGAAAAGAAATGGCAGTCATGTTCGTTCTCCCATGTCGTTTTTGTTGTTGGTCCCTGCGCGGCGGGCAGCACGCCATGCCACGCGGAATGAGGTCAGGTTGCCAGCACATTCCCGCCAAGTCGAGAGGGGAACGTCGCTTTTGCAACCGAAAGCGTTTTTCCCCTAAGTCATGCCGTTTTCAGCGACGGGCGCAGCCCAAGCATCTGGCGCGCCTGCTGGCATGTCGCGACGGGGCGGTCGTATTTCGCGCACAGATCGACCGTGCGCGCAACCAGCGCGGCGTTGGACGGGGCAAGCGTATGGCGGTCCAGGCGGACATTGTCTTCCAGACCGGTGCGCGTATGCCCGCCGCGCGCAATGGCCCACTCATTGACGACGATCTGCCCGGCCCCAATGCCCGCGGCGCACCACAGCGCATCGGGCGCGTAGCGGTTCAGGGTTTCGATATAGAAATCGAGCACCCGTTCATCGACCGGCATCGCGTTCTTCACACCCATCACGAATTGCACGTATAGCGGACGCGGCAAGCGCCCGTCATCGGCCATGCGCGCGGCCTGGATGACATGCGACAGGTCGAATGCCTCTATTTCCGGCATCACGTCATGCGCGCGCATTTCCGAGGCCAGCCAATCGACCAGGTCGGGCGGGTTTTCATAGACCCGCGTTGGAAAGTTGTTCGACCCGACGGCAAGCGACGCCATGTCGGGCCGCAAGGGCAACATCCCGCCCCGAGCGGCCCCGGCCCCGGACCGCCCGCCGGTGGACAGTTGCACGATCATGCCGGGACAATGCTGCGCGATGCCCGCCATCAGCGCGGCGAAGCGGTCGGGGTCGGATGTGGGCGTGCCGTCATCGGCGCGCACATGGCAATGCGCGATGGCGGCCCCCGCCTCGAACGCCGCTTGGGTGCTGTCCACCTGTTCGGCCACGGTGACCGGCACGGCGGGGTTGTCCGCCTTGGTCGGCACGGATCCGGTGATCGCCACAGCGATAATGCAGGGGTGTGACATCTCTGCTGCCTTCTGGATGTTTGGTGCTATCTGGGGCAGAAGCGGAGCGGGATTCAAGCCCTTTCCCGCTACGGGCAGGTCGCGCGATACTGCGCGTACACGGCCCGCAAGTGCAGATCCCGCAGCCGCGCATCCCCCAGCAGGTCACACAGCGCACGGGCGCGGGCGGCAATCGCCTTGCACTCGGCAGGGTTGGCGCGGGCCCAGTCCAGCTTGTCATCCAGATCGGCCAGCAAGGGGGCAAGCGGGATGTAATGCTCCCACGGGCGGATGGCGGCGGAATAGAACAGCTCCCACCCGTCCTCTTCGCGCAGGACCACCGAATTGCCGTCCAGCGCCGGGATGAAATTCGACCCGGTATCATTGCCCCGCATGCTGAGGATGTAGCGGAACTGGCGTTGCCACACCATCGGGCGAGACGGCTTGACCACGTGGCCCACGCCGTGACGCGCCAGAATGGCCGCGATCCGGTCGTCGCAGGTCAGGCCAAGGTCGAAATCCGCGTCGCTGGCGCGGTCATGGACGGTCCCGAAGCGCAGGTTCTGTCGCAATTCCGCAACCAGTGGCGCACCGTCCTGCGCGGTTGGCGCGGCTTCCAGCGCCGCGATCAACTTCAGGCAATTTTGTCCACCCGGACGCAGCGGTCGGGTGCCCCCCGACAGCGCCCCGCGCCAGACCACCGCGTCGCGTTTGTCGTCAAACGCCAGCGTATCGGGCCGGGTCTTGCCCAAAAAACGCTGCGTGCCAAGGTCATGGTAGCGCGGCAAGGGCCAGAGCGCGACATTGCGCGCCTCTGGCTTGCGGCAATAGCACAGAACCGGGGCCGGCAGCGGGCGCGCGGGCAAACCAAGATTGCGCGCATCCTGAAAATCCATATGCACCATGCCCCGCGCACCCATGGCTTGCAACGCACTCAGCGTGCCAAGGCTGCGCAAGGGTTTATGCGCCGGGCCCGTCTCGGCCCAGCGCCCCCATTTGCGACGAAACGGGGCCGGGGCACCAGTGCGGTCCAGCGCCTTGCCGGTGTCGAAATCGGCGCTCAGGAACATCACGGAACAGGCGTCGAACCCGCCCTGCCCCGACGGGTCGGGCCGCATCTCAGAGCCTTGGACCAACTGGTCAAGAACCGTTTTCTCGGTGTCGGACAACCGCGTCATGCTGCGCCTGTTGTGAGCGTTACTTGCACCACAATGGCCCAAGGCACCCAAAACTGAAAGCACGGAAACAGGGCTGGAGCGGGTAGCGGGAATCGAACCCGCACTTCAGGCTTGGGAAGCCGGCGCGCTACCACTACACCATACCCGCTCTGCCGGTGCAGATAGCACTATTCCACGCGCGCCCACAAGCCGATTTTGGCAGCGCGGGGTTCAAATCCGCGCACGCTGCCGGGTTGACTTTTGCCGCGTTCGCGGGCGTGGTCGGGAACAAAACCGCAACTTGCACAGGTGACGCTTGGAAGAGACACTGACACAGCTTTGGCAGGACATTCTGGCCAATTCCGAACAGGTCACGCTGATCCTGCTGGCATTGGCCGTTCTGGCGGTGCTGTTTCTGGTGTTTCGCAAACCGCCCAAGCCGGTGATCGACCCGGAACTGGCAGCCGATCTGTCGCGCGCCCGCACGGAGATTACACATCTGCAAACCAGCTTGCAGGCCGTGACCGAAGAACGCGACCGGTTGCGCGCCGATCTGTCGGCGGAACAGATCGCCACCGCACGGCTTGGCACGCAATGCGACAATATCAGCGACCAGCTGGAGGCCGCGAAACACCGGCACGCGGCGCAAGCGGAACGGGCAGAGGCAGATTTGACTGCCGCCCGCGAACAGGTCAGCCGGTTGCGCGACGAGGTGGCCGCGCTGGCCTCTGACAAACGCGTGCTGGAAGAAAGCCTGCAAACCCAACGTGCCAAACATGCCGAACTGGCCGCAGAGACGGAACAGAACCGCGCGCAATTCGTCAATCAGTTCAAGGCGATATCATCCGAAATCTTGCAAAATCAGGGTCGGGTGACGACGCAGGCACAAAAAGAGGAACTGGAAAAGCTGCTCTCGCCGTTCAAGCAGGAACTGGGCTTTCTGAAAACCGGCCTGAAGGACATGACCGAAAAGGCCGAAAAGGAACGCCAGAGCCTTGGCCAGCAGATCCAGTTGATGCAGGCGCAGGCCACCCAATTGTCGGAAGAGGCCCATGGCCTGACCGTGGCCCTGCGCGGCGACCGCAAGAAGCAGGGCAATTGGGGCGAGACGATCCTGGAACGCGTGCTGGAATCCGCCGGGCTGAATGAGGGCACGCATTTCACCAAGCAAGCCACCAAGGTTAATGAGGACGGTCAACGCCTTGTCCCCGATATCGTGGTGCATCTGCCCGGACAGCGCGATGTGGTGATCGATTCCAAGGTCACGCTGGTCGCCTACCAGGACATGATGACCGCCGCAGACCCCGCCACCGAAGAAGCCGCGCTGAAACGCCATGTCGCCGCGCTCAAGGCGCATCTGACCGGGTTGTCGCGCAAATCCTATGACGGTTTGGGCTTTGACAATATCGATTCCGTGCTGATGTTCCTGCCCATCGAAGGCGCGCTCACGGCCGCGCTGACCCTTGCGCCCGATCTGGTCTTGGAAGCCGCCGAAAAGCGCATCCATATCCTGACGCCCAGCACGCTGATGCCGATCCTGAAAATCGTCGACCACCTGTGGACCATCGACACGCGCAACAAGAATGTCGAGGTGATCGTCGACCGCGCGGGCAAGCTGCACGACAAATTCGTGTCGGTGGTCGAAAGCATCGACGATATCGGCAAGCATCTGCAACGTGCGACCAACGCGCAGGACGAGGCCGTCAAACGCATGTCCAAAGGGCCGGGCAACGTGCTGCGACAGGCGGATGAGCTGCGCCAATTGGGCGCGCGCAACCGCAAGGCGATGCCCGAGCATCTGCTGGGCAATGCCGATGACGGCAGCTTGGGCGACGGTTAAAGCATGTTGCTCGACTGGGGGAACCGGTTTTGAGCTGCTCGAACATGCGGCACGGATATTTCAGGCCGCCAGCCCCTTACTGCCCATGTCCAGGAACTTGCGGCGACGATCCTTGCGCAGCTTGTCGGGGGACTTGCCCTCCATCTCGGCCAGCATGGCGGAAATCGCGCTGCCCACGGCGCGGATGGTCACGTCCGGGTCGCGCTGCGCGCCGCCCATCGGTTCGGGAATGACCCGGTCGATGATCGCCAGCTTCAGCAGGTCTTGCGCGGTCAGGCGCAGGGCTTCGGCGGCTTCGCGCATCTTCTCGGCATCTTTCCACAGGATCGACGCGCAGCCTTCGGGGCTGATGACCGAATAGACCGCGTGTTCCAGCATGGCGATCCGGTTGGCCGTGGCCAGCGCCACCGCGCCACCCGATCCGCCCTCGCCGATGATGACCGACACCATCGGCACCCCCAGTGACAGGCATTTCTGCGTGCAGCGCGCGATGGCTTCGGCTTGCCCGCGCTCTTCCGCGCCCTTGCCGGGATACGCGCCGGGCGTGTCGACCAACGCCACCACCGGCAGGCCAAAACGGTCGGCCATGTCCATCAGCCGGATCGCCTTGCGGTAGCCTTCGGGCCGCGCCATGCCGAAATTGCGGCGCAGGCGGCTTTGCGTGTCATGGCCCTTTTCCTGGCCGATCACCATGACGGGGCGGTCGTTCAGCCGGGCCAGCCCGCCGATGATCGCTTCATCCTCGGCAAAGCCACGGTCACCCGCAAGCGGGGTGAATTCGTCGAACAAGGTTTCGATATAGCGTTTGCAATGCGGCCGGTCCGGGTGGCGCGCGACCTGGCATTTGCGCCAGGGCGACAGGGTTTTATACAGGTCCACCAGCATCTTTTGCGCCTTGGCATCCAGCGCGGCGGCCTCTTTCTCGACCTGCACATCGGGGTTGGCGGCGGCCATGGCGCGCAGCTCGGTGGCTTTGCCCTCGATCTCGGCCAAGGGCTTTTCGAATTCCAGGTAGTTCATCGACCCACTCCCACGCAGTTTGGCCGGATATGCGGCATCGGGGCGCGATTTGCAATGCACCAGAGACTCGACCGTTTCAACCAGATCGGTTAGAACAAATTAAGAACATCCGGAATCGCCATGCCTGCCCAACGCCGTATCATCGTGATCTGGCTGCCCCGCCTGCAATCGGACCTGGCCTTGCGTCGGCTTGGACTGGATGCGCCCTTTGCCATCATCGAACGCCAGCGCGGGGCAGAACGGCTGGTTTGCGTCAGTGCGCAGGCCGAAGGCTTGGGGCTGGCGCGCGGCATGGGGCTGGCCGATGCCCGCGCGCTGTGCCCCGATCTGCTGACCCGGCCCGCCGACCCGCACCGCGTAGCACAAGCGTTGGAAAGCTTGCGGCGCTGGGCGCTGCGCTATTGCCCTTGGGCCGCGTGTGACGGGGCGGACGGGCTGGCGCTGGATATTACCGGGGCCGCGCACCTGATGGGCGGCGAAGACGCGCTGCTGGATGACCTGCTGGCGCGGCTGGCGCGCATGGGGTTCACCGCCCGCGCAGGGCTGGCCGATACGCGCGGCGCGGCTTGGGCCATGGCGCATGTGGGCGGCGGCGGGATCGTGCCACCGGGCGGCACGCGCGCGGCGCTTGGGCCATTGCCCTTGGCCGCGTTGCGGCTGGATGCGAAAACGCTGACAGCACTGGAACGGCTGGGCCTGCGCCATGTGCGCGACCTGGCGCAGATGCCGCGCGCGCCCTTGGCCCGGCGGTTCGGGGCCGATCTGCTGGGGCGGCTGGACCAGGCCATGGGCGATCTGCCCGAACCGGTCGCCCCACCGCCCGCGCCCCCGGTCATGGCGGTGCGGATGTCGCTGCCCGACCCCATCGGCCTGCTGGGCGATCTGGAAGCGGGGCTGGCGCGGCTGCTGGACCGGCTGTGCCTGCACCTGCACCGCGCCGAGCTTGGCGCGCGGCGGCTGGTGCTGGACCTGTCGCGCGTCGATGGGCAGTCGGTCCGGCTGGAAATCCGGCTCGCCCGCGCCATGCGCGAGGCGGAAGCCATCGCGCCGTTGTTCGACCGCGCGCTGGACGGGGTGGATGCGGGCTATGGCATAGACGGGATGCGGCTGAGCGCGCCGGAAACCGACGCCCTGCCCCTGCAACAGGTCTCGACCGGCGGCGCGCAGGTGCAGGACGACCTGGCCGACCTGTTGTCGCGCCTCAGCAACCGGCTGGGGTTTGACCATGTGCAACGCCTGCTGCCCGCCGACAGCCATATCCCGGAAAAAGCGTTTACCGTGGCGGCGGCGGCCTATAGCGACCCGGCGCATGACTGGCCGCGCGGCCTGCCCCCGCGCCCGTTGACATTATTCCCGCCCGAACCCATCGCGGGCAGCGGGCGCGCCGTGCCAGGGCGCTTCAAATGGCGGGGCCAATGGTGGCAGGTGGTGGCGGCCAGCGGGCCGGAACGCATTACCCCCGAATGGTGGCTGGATGACCCGAACTGGCGGTCCGGGATGCGCGACTATTGGCGGGTGCAGACCGACCGGGGCGCGCGGCTGTGGCTGTTTCATACGCCCCAACGCGACGGCTGGTGCGTTCAGGGCGAATTCGCCTGATCGTCCTGCCCGAACTGGATGGCATAAAGCCGCGCATAGGCCCCGCCTTGGGCCAGCAATTCATCATGCGTGCCTTGTTCGACCACGCGGCCCCGGTCCATGACCACGATCTTGTCGGCGCGGCGCACGGTCGACAACCGGTGCGCGATCACCAGCGTCGTGCGGCCCTGTGCCAGACGGTCGAGTGCGTT
>JAAAPG010000240.1 GCA_009908405.1 Alphaproteobacteria bacterium
GCACCTTGATCCGTGCATGTACCATTTCGCGGGACGTCCAGAATTTTGATCTTCTGATCGAAGATATGGAAACTGAATTCGGTGAGGATTGGGGTGATCTGACCTTTGCCGAGGCGCATGCCTTCATGGATGAACCCGACGCGGGTGCCCTCGAGGTTGTGGCCCTTGCGCTCGACGATGCCGATGAGCCGTCTACCGCGCTGGTCCGCGCCATCATCGAAAAGGCGGCGTCACGTGGGATACATGTGTTGCTTATCGCGGAAGCGCTGTCGCCAATCCTGCTGCACCAGTTGTTGCGCGCGGGGGCGGAGGATTTCGTGCCCTATCCGTTGCCGGAAAACGCCCTTCACGATGCCATCGAGCGGTTGCACAAAGCCGATCAGAAATCCGCCGAAACCGTTGCGGGCGCATCTGTGACTGGTCTGAAACAGGGCCGGGTTTTCGTTGTGCAGTCGCTTTGCGGCGGTGCGGGCGGCACGAATTTCTCTGTCAACCTGGGGTGGGAGCTGTGCCATATCCAGAAATCCGGAACGGAAAGCGTCTGCATTCTGGATTTCGATTTCCAATCCGGCTCGATCGCGACCTATCTGGACCTGGCGCGCACGGAGAAAGTTTATGAATTGCTGTCGCAGACCCACACCATGGACAGTGATTCGTTTTTCGCGGCGTTGCAGGTATTCAAGGAAAAGATGCATGTGCTGACGGCCCCGGCCGACATGCTGCCGCTCGATTTGCTCAGCCCCGAAGAGATCGAACGCATCATCAGCATGGCCGAGTCGCAGTTCGATTACGTCATCATCGATATGCCGCGTGCCGTCATGCAGTGGACGGAAACCGTGTTGAACAAGGCCGAGCAGTTCTTTGCCTTGATGGAACTGGATATGCGGTCCGCGCAGAACACGCTGCGGATGGTTCGGGCGTTGAAAGCCGATGGCATCGACATCGACAAACATCGCTTCTTTTTGAACCGGGCGCCGAAATTCACCGATCTCAGCGGGAAGTCGCGGGCCAAACGCATGTCTGAAAGCCTGGGGATCTCTATCGCGGTCAACCTGCCCGATGGCGGGATCCAGGTCCGCGACGCCAATGACCACGGACTGCCATTGGCCGAATTCGCTGCCAAAAATCCGCTTTTGAAAGAAATCCGCAAATTCGCGACTGAGCTGCATGAAAGCGGCACCAGTGCGAAAATCGCCGCCGAGTAACGAGGATTTACCATGTTCGCACGTTATCGCAAGAACACCGAGTCCAGCGCTCAACCCGTGCGCCCCGCCGCAGGGACTCCGGCCCGCCAAACCGCCGCACCCAGCGCGCCGGCTCCCAAGCCGGAGCGGGCCAAACCGGTGGCTCCGAAGGTGGACATGCCGAAAGATGAACAGCGCAAGCAGCGGATGAATTCCATCAAATCCGATCTGCACCGCCGCTTGCTTGACAACCTGAACCTCTCGGCTTTGGAAAACGCCAGCGAGATCGAACTGCGCTCCGAGATCAACGCAATCGTGGTCGAGGCGCTTGGCGAAATGGATGTCGTGCTCAACAGCGAAGAACGCGCCACGCTGAATCGCGACCTGTTCTTCGAGGTTATGGGCCTTGGCCCGCTGGAACCGCTTTTGCAGGATGATACCGTCAACGATATTCTGGTGAACGGCCCGAAAAAGATCTTCGTTGAACGCGCCGGCAAGTTGGAACTGACCGATGTCACCTTCCGCGATGAACGCCACCTGTTGCGCATTATCGACAAGATCGTGTCTGCCGTCGGTCGCCGGGTCGACGAATCCAACCCCTATGTCGACGCGCGCCTGGCCGATGGGTCGCGCTTCAACGCCATGGTCCCCCCGGTCGCGGTCGATGGGTCACTGGTGTCGATCCGGAAGTTCAAGAAAGAGAAGCTCTCGGTGCAAGACCTGGTGAATTTCGGCGCGTTTTCGCCGGAGATTGCGCTGTACCTGGAAGCGGCGGTGTCTACCCGCCTTAACGTCATCGTCTCGGGTGGTACGGGGTCGGGGAAAACCACGACGCTTAACGCTTTGTCCAGCTTTATCGGCAATTCTGAACGCGTTCTCACGATCGAGGATACGGCCGAATTGCAGCTGCAAGGCGAACATGTCGGCCGCATGGAAAGCCGCCCTGCCAACATGGAAGGGAAAGGCGCCGTCACCCAGCGCGACTGCTTGCGCAACGCGCTGCGGATGCGTCCTGACCGCATCATCGTCGGGGAAACGCGCGGCGAGGAAGTGATCGACATGCTGCAGGCCATGAATACCGGCCATGACGGGTCGATGACCACGATCCACGCCAACAGCGCCCGTGACGGCATCAGCCGTCTGGAAAACATGGTCGCCATGGCCGGGATCGACATGCCGCTGAAAGCGGTGCGCAGTCAGATCGGCTCTGCTGTGAACCTGATCGTTCAGGTCTCGCGCTTGCAGGATGGCTCGCGCCGGATGGTCTCTGTGACCGAGATCACGGGCATGGAGGGTGAGATCATCACCATGCAGGAAATCTTCCGGTTCGAGCGCACGGGCATTGAACCCGACGGCACCATTCTGGGTCATTTCACCGGCACGGGGCTGCGCTCGAATTTTGCCGACCGCTTCAAACGGTGGGGGTATGACCTTCCCGCCTCGATTTACGACCAGGTAAAGGTGTAAGCCATGGAACTCTCGCTGAGCCCGCTGATCTATATCGCGATATTCGGATCGGTCTTGTTGGTTATTCAGGGCCTGTACCTGCTTGTCTTCGGCAAGAGCATCGAACATGATTCGAAAATGAACCGGCGCCTGCACATGATGGCGAACGGCAAATCCAAGCAGGATGTGATCGAACAGTTGCGCAAAGAGCGTTCGGTCCACGGTAACGGGTCGTCCATCCCGTTATATGACCTGCTGTCTGATCGCGCCAAGAAAGGCAATATCGCCTTTACGCCCCAGATGCTGTTGATGCTGATGGGGGGCTTGAGCGTGTTCAGCATTATCATGCTGACCTTGGGCACAAGCGCGCCGCTGCCAGTGCGGCTGGCCATGGGCGTGGCCATGGGTGTCGGCGGGGTATTTTTCTGGGTGTCCAGCAAGGCGAAAAAACGGATTGCCGCGATCGAGGAGCAACTTTCCGAAGCGGTTGACCTGATGGTGCGCAGTCTGCGTGTCGGCCATCCTTTCAGCGCGGCGCTTGGCATCGCGTCCGAAGAGATCGCAGACCCCCTGGGCACGGAACTTGGCCTGATCGCCGATGAGGTCGCCTACGGTCGTGACGCGGGCGAAGCGCTGGGCGAATTCGGCAGACGCGTCGGTTTGCCTGATATCGGCTTCCTGTCGGTTGCCGTGTCAATCCAGCAGAAATCCGGGGGCAACCTGGCCGAAATCCTGGACGGGTTGTCCAAGGTGATCCGCGCGCGCTTCAAACTGTTCCGCCGCGTGCGCGCCATCACGGCCGAAGCGAAGTGGTCGGGCATGTTCCTGTCGGGCTTTCCCATCCTGGCGATGATCATGATTCAGGTTATCAAGCCGGACTATTACGACCCGGTCAAAGGAACGCCGCTGTATATTCCCTTGGCAATCGTCGTGTGCCTGTTTCTGGTCATCAACGTGCTTTACATGCGCAAGATGACAGACATCAAAGTGTAACCTGCTAGGATATAAAGGATTCTTCCATGTTAGAGATGTTTCAAGGCGGGTTTGGCACGATCATGTTGCTGGGCGTGGTGGGCATGGTGCTTGTTGCCATTGCCGGCTATGCTGCCATCGGGGACAGGTCCGATGACCCCATGAGCAAGCTCAAGGGCCAGGTTGCGGCCAGCGAGGCGCCCAAGGCCGGCTCCAAAGACTTTGCCTTGCGCCGCAAGCAAAGCAAACGTTTCGCGATGCTGGACAAGTACAACAAGTTCCTGGAACCGACGGATGAACAGGAATTGTCCGGCGCACGTCAACGCATGATCCAGGCCGGGTATCACGGCAAACATGCGGTGCGGGATTTCCAGGCGCTTCAGTTCATTCTGGCGATCAGCTTGTTG
Source organism: Alphaproteobacteria bacterium (assembly GCA_009908405.1). GTDB lineage: Bacteria > Pseudomonadota > Alphaproteobacteria > Rhodobacterales > Rhodobacteraceae > Roseinatronobacter. The sequence goes on from JAAAPG010000240.1 coordinate 4,010, forward strand.
TTGCTCTCGCTTCTTGTCGTGTTCGTGATACTTCCAGACAAGTTCGAAAGCCTGCCGATGCGGGCCATGGCTTTGACACTGCCGATGCTGATCGGGTATTTCGGGCCACGCCGCTGGATCGAGAGGCGCGTCGAAACACGCAAGGAAGAGATCATCTCGGGCTTTCCCGACGCGTTGGATATGCTTCTGATTTGTGTCGAAGCGGGGCAATCGCTCGACCAGTCGATCCAGCGCGTATCTGTCGAAATCTACAATACCTACCCCGCATTGGGAGAAGAGCTGGCCACGGTGAGCGAGCAGGTCAAAGCCGGGCGCGAGCGTAGCGAGGTGCTGAAAGACCTGGCCAAGCGCTGCGACATTTCCGACATCACGAGCTTCACCACCGTGATGATCCAGGCGGCGGCTTATGGCACCTCGATCACGGATGCGTTGCGGGTTTTCGCCGCCGAAATGCGCGACAAGCGCATCATGCGGGCAGAGGAAAAAGCCAACATCCTGCCCACCAAGATGACCCTGGGGACGATGATGTTCACCGTCCCACCGCTGCTAATCATCTTGATCGGGCCGTCGGTCGTCGGCATCATGACCGAACTGAACGGCAACGCAATAACGGGCATGTAATGCGGCGCGTCTTCTTCTGTGTCCTGTCGGGTGTCCTGGCCGCGGGCTGCACGCTGTCCTCTCCGGAGGGCAGCGTCGACGCGTCTGCGCTCGGGGCCGGACCGGACCAGGTTTCCGCCCGTGGCCGCGATGTCGCCGAAGCGGTCGATGGGCTGCTTGTCGGTCACCGCTTGATGGCCGCGGGCGAATATGAACTTGCGCTGCGCGCATATTACCGCGCCTCGGCGGAGCGGGGCGTTTCGGTCGATACCCTGTCGGCTATCGGATCGGCCAATTTGCGGCTTGGCCGTGTCCAGCAGGCGGAACAGGTGTTGCGGCGCGCGCTGGAACAGGACGAAAGCTTCGTTCCCGCGCATAACAACCTGGGCGTCGCGCTTGGCGAACAGGGGAAATGGGGCGAAGCCGGGCTGCATTTTCGCAACGCTTTTGCCTTTGACAGCGGAAGATCGTCCGAAATTCGCGAAAACCTGCGTTTGGCAATCGAAAAAACCAAAGAAACCGGGTATATTGACGGTGAGGCAAACCAGCTTTCGCTGGTGCGGCGTGGACAAGGCAGGTTCCTGCTTCTGGAGACGCCGTTATAACGAGCAATGAGGACGCAAAAATGCGCCAGTTAATTTTGATCGCGCTGCTTTCAGGCAGCGTCGTATCCCTGTCGGGATGTGGGGACAGCAAACAGGCAAAGGTCACCCGCGCGATAGATGCCATAAACGCGGTGGATCAGAAAAACGTTGCGGAACTGATGCTGGCATCGGGCGACCCCGAAGAGGCCGTCGCCTATTTCGCCGACCAGATCGAACGCAACCCCGATGATGTTGCCAATCAGCGCGGTTTGGCGCGATCCTTGGTCAGGTCCGGTCGCCTCGCCGAAGCCATCCCTTCATGGCGCAAGGTTGCCCAGCACCCGGATGCAACCCAGGATGACAAGGTCATGCTGGCAGAGGCGCATATTCGCGCCAATGACTGGGAGCAGGCTGAAGCGGTTCTCAAAACCGTGCCACCCACGCATGAGACCTTTGACCGATATCGGCTGGAGGCGATGATCGCCGACGGGAAAAAGGACTGGAAAAAAGCGGATCACTTCTACGAAACCGCCGCGGGGCTGACCACGCGCCCGTCCGGTGTTTTCAACAATTGGGGATTTTCGAAGTTGACGCGCGGTGCACCGCGCGATGCGGAACAACTGTTTACCCAGGCATTGCAGCATGATCCGCATCTGTTCACCGCCAAGAACAACATGGCGCTGGCGCGTGCCGCACAGGGCAACTACAACCTGCCGCTGGTCCGCATGACCCAGCAAGAGCGCGCCACGCTGCTGCACACGATGGCGATTGCCGCCATTCGCAAGGACGATGTGAATGTGGGCCGGACATTGCTTCAGGAAGCAATCGATACCCACCCGCAACATTACGAGGAAGCCGTGCGCGCATTGCGGGCTCTGGAAGGAGGGCGTGGATGATGGGGCTGTCGTCGCAAGCCGCGCTCTGGTTTTTGCCATTCGTCGTCCCGATCGCGCTTTGGGTCGCCTGGAGCGACATGAAATGGATGAAAATTCACAACCATGCCGTTCTGGCCCTGGTCGCGGTCTACCTAGTGATCGGTTTCCTGGTGTTGCCGTTGCAGGTTTGGGCATGGGGATGGGCGAGCCTTGGCTTGGTTCTGGTGGTCGGTTTCGTGCTCAGTTCCGTGGGCCTGTTGGGCGCGGGTGATGCCAAGTTCGCGGCCGCCATGGCCCCGTTCGTCGCGCTCAGCGATCTTGCCACCTTTCTGATGCTGCTGGGCAGCGTCGTGCTTGTCAGCTTCATCGCGCACCGCCTGGCGCGCCGGTCCACTGTGGTCGTCGGAATGGCACCCTCATGGGAAAGCTGGCATCGCCGCGAATTCCCCATGGGCCTCGCGCTTGGCCCGAGCCTGTTGTTTTACCTTGCATTGGCTGCTGGCTTCGGCGCTGCCCTGTAACACGCCCGCGACGTCGGGCAGGAGTATCGGTCATGAATGCACATAGCACGCCCATCGCGGCGCCCCCAATCCCGAAGAGCCTGGAAAGCACCGGGCTATCCTCGGTGATGATGCGGGACATCCTGCTCAAGACGATGTATCGCATGTCACTGTCGCGGATTTCCGAAATTGCCCGCACGGTATGCCTGCCGATCCCGCAGACCATCGAACTGATCGACATGTGCCGCATGGAGCGTCTGCTGGAAGCCACGGCAAGTATCGCGGCAAGTGCGTCGAGCGAGGGCAGCTTCCAATTGACCGAAGCAGGCAAGGCGCGCGCGATGGATGCGCTGTCGCAATCCGAGTATTACGGGGCGATGCCTGTGCCGCTCGACAGTTATGCCCAGCAGGTCAAGAAGCAATCCATCCGCAACATCCAGATCACGCGGCGCCAGTTGCAGATTTCGATGGGCGATCTGGTCCTTCCGCCCAACCTGATCGACGACCTTGGGCCGGCTGTCAGTTCGGGGCGCTCCATCCTGATGTACGGGCCGCCGGGGAACGGGAAATCCTCTATCTCGAACGGTATTCGCGCGGCCATGGGAGATCGTATTTATGTCCCGCGCGCGGTGTGCCATTCCGGACAGATCATCAGTGTTTACGACCCGATCGTGCACACCATGGCCGAAACATGGGAAGACGATCCCAACCTGTTGCGCCAGACCGGCAAGCGTTTCGATCCGCGCTACGTGATGTGTGAGCGCCCGACGGTGATTACCGGCGGGGAGCTGACCCTCTCGATGCTGGATTTGACCTTCAATCCGGTCTCGCGCACCTATCAGGCGCCGCTTCAGTTCAAGGCAACGGGCGGGGTATTCATCATCGACGACCTTGGACGGCAGGAAGAGCCCCCGCAAGCCATCGTGAACCGCTGGATCGTCCCGATGGAGATGAATTACGATATTCTTGCGCTGCAATCGGGCGAGAAATTCGTGGTCCCGTTTGATACGCTCGTGATCTTTTCGACCAACTTTCACCCGAACGAGATTTTCGATCAGGCCGCGTTGCGGCGGATTTTCTACAAGATCAAGATCGATGGACCAAGCCAGCAGGATTTCCTGAAGATATTTGCCCTGGTCGCGAAAAAGCGCGGGCTACCGTTGGATGAAGACACGATCATTCACTTGATAACGAAAAAGTACCCGACCATCGACAACGTCTATTCCAATTACCAGCCGATCTTTCTGATCGACCAGATGATCGCGATCTGCGATTTCGAGGGCAAGACACGGCGCATGAGCCCCGATTTGATAGACCGGGCCTGGAAAAACATGTTTGTCCAGGCCGAGACGATTGCGCGGTAGCCGACACGCGC
>JAAAPG010000153.1 GCA_009908405.1 Alphaproteobacteria bacterium
ATCGTCCAGCGGCACCACGCTTTCCGACACGGTCTGGTCATGCATCGACACGCCCGCGTGCCGCACCGTGGCCGGGTCGCCGGTAATCAGCGGGTGCCATAGCGGCAGCTTGTGCCCCTCGTACAGCAGGCGATAGGCGCAGGTTTCCGGCATCCAATAGGCGATATCGGGCAGGTTTGCCGGGGTCAGGACCACGCATTCCGGGACCAGTGATTTGCGGTTCTCGTAGCTGGCACAGCGGCAGGTGCTGTCATCGAACAGCCGGCAGGCGACGCGGGTGAAGATAAGCTCTTCGGTGTCGATATCTTCCAGCTTGTTCAGGCAACAGCGCCCGCAGCCATCGCAGAGCGCCTCCCATTCGGGGGCGGTCATCTCGGACAAGGGCACGGTGTGCCAGAATTCGGGGCGCAGGGTCATGCCCGGCGGGATAGCGCGCTTTGGACTGCCGCAAAAGCCCCTTTCGGCGCGCATGGGGCCAGCGGTGTGTCGTGCGTAGTTTCGGCAAGATGAAGTCGCAACCTGTTAGCCCGCCAACATGGCGCTGCGCAATGTCACGCCGTTCAACGCGTCATCGAGCACCACATCCGCCATGCGAAGCGTGGTGCCCTTGGGGATGTCACGCGTCAGGGTCACGCCATGCGCCAGCCCGATGGGCAAAAGCGCCTGCGCGCGGCTGATCTGGGCGCTGGTTGCGCGAGCATGGACCGTCCAGCCGCCTTCGCCGTCCAAAACCTCTCCCGCGCGCAGGTCGCGCTTGGCCACCGCCACCGCATCGCCCCGCCAGTCGCGGGTTTGGCCGGTGGGTTCCCCCCGCAACGCGACGGACAGGACAGAGACCGACAATTCCAGCCCGATCAGGTGGAAGGGTTTATACATGGCCGCGTAGCGCCCGGTGCTGTCCGTGGGCAGGCCGTATTGCTTGAAACAGGAAGCGGCATAGTCGTTGGGCGCTTTCAGCACCACGTAGACGCCCCAGCGCAGATCGCGAAATACGGGCCGCCCGTCGCGTTCCAGCGACGAGACGACCTCGACCATGCCATCGCGGGCAAGCTGGCCGCCCGCGCTTTCTGGCCGCAGCACATGCGCCAGGTCGTCGACCCCGCAAGGCGGAAAGCCCAAGCCTGCTTCGGGCACGTCCAGCCCGCAGGCATTGGCCATGGCGGCGGCTTCGATCGCGGATTTCGTGCCGTCCAGAAACGAGTTGAACATCTGCGGGTTCATGCCCGCGGCCTTGGCAGCGTCGGGCGTCAGGCCGTAATGCGACCAGACATCATCGGGGGTGACATGGTGATAGGCGGGCAGGTATTTCGTACCCTTGCCCGCGGCGGCGACCTGAAACCCCGTGGCGCGCGCCCAATCGACCATGTCCGACACAAGCGCGGGCTGGTCGCCGTAAGCCATGGAATAGACCACGCCCGCTTGTGCCGCGCGGCGGGCCAGTTCCGCGCCTGCCAGCACGTCGGCCTCTACATTGACCATGACGATGTGGCGGCCTGCCTCGATGGCGGCCATCGCATGGGTGATCCCGGCTTCGGGGTGGCCGGTGGCCTCGATCACGACATCGACCTCGGCGCGGGCGGCGTCCAGCCCGCTATCGGCAAAGCGCGTGGCGTTGATGCGCGCGTCATCCCAGCCCACGTTGCGACAGGCGGCGCGGGCGCGGTCAGGGTCCAGATCGGCGATCACGGCAACCTCCAGCCCCGCGATGCTGGGCACTTGCGCCAGGAACATGGACCCGAATTTGCCCGCCCCGATCAGCGCGGCGCGGATGGGGTGGTCACGGTCTGCGGCAAGACGGGCAAGGTTCATGGCTTGTCCTTTCGCAGCGCGGGCAGGCCGACGCCGGTGCTGTCGAACCCGCCATCGGCGGCGATGACCTGACCGGTGATATAGCTGGCGCTGTCCGAGGCCAGAAAGGTGATCGCCGCCGCGATTTCGGCTTCGGACCCGTAGCGGTTCAGCGGGATCGCGTCGTGATACGCGTCGATGATTTCCTGGCTGTGCACCGCCATCGCCAGCTTGGTGCGCACCGGGCCGGGGCAGACGCAATTGGCGCGGATGCCGTATTCCCCCAGCTCTGCCGCCTGCTGCTTGGTCAGTTGGATGACGGCGGCCTTGGACGTGCCATATGCCACCCGCAAGGTCGAGGCGCGCAGGCCGGAGATGGAGGCGATGTTCACGATGCTGCCCCGGCTGGCTTTCAGCAGCGGCAAGGCAGCCTGCGAACACAGGAAGGTGCCGTCCAGATTGGTGGCCATGACAGTCCGCCACAGGGCGAAATCGCAGTCCGCGATCGGGCCGAATTGCGCCACGCCTGCGTTGTTCACAAGGCAGTCCAGCCGGTCCAACGTGGCGAAACTTGCCGCGACCGCGTCCGGGTCGGAAATGTCGCACTCCAGCGCCGTGGAACCGGGCACGTCACCCACTGCGCGGGCCAGTTCGGCGTGATCGCGGTCCAGCATCGCCACGCGCCACCCCTGCGCCGCGAAGCTCTGCGCGGTCGCCAGCCCTATGCCGCGCGCGGCCCCCGTGACCAGCGCCACCTTTTGCTCTGACATGTATCCCTCCGCTTTGTGTGTGCGCAGAGTGTGGACAGCGAATTTGTGAAAGACAAGCGCAAGCAAGGCGGGTAGGCTTGTCCGCAAATCGGAAACGGAGTGTGTTTATGCGTATTGTCAAAGCCTTGGTCTTGGCGGTTCTGGGGTTGGTGGTGGTCTTGGCGGGTGCGCTGTTTCTGGTCCCGACCGAACGGCTGGCCAGTCTTGCCACGCAACAATTCGAAGCCGCGACCGGGCGTCGCCTGACAATCGGTGGTGAAGTGGGGGTAAGCGTTTTTCCTGTGATCGGCGCAAAGGCCAGTGATATTTCCGTCGGCAACCCGGAATGGGCCGGGGATGGCGATCTGGTGCAGGCCGCCGAGATGGATATCGGCATTGACCTGATGTCTTTGCTGTCCGGCAAGGTCGTGGTCGAGCGCGTGGTGCTGCAATCCCCCGTGGTGACGTTGCGCCGCGCGGCGGACGGGCGCGCCACGTGGGAGGTCGACACGCCCGCCGCACCGGACGGATCTGACCTGCAACAGGCGGAATCTGCACCAACAGGGCAAGCTGCTACAGCGGGCGGTGTAATGCGCGATCTGTCCTTGGCCGAAGCCCGGATCATCGATGGCCGTTTGCGGTTCGTGGATGAAGGCGCCGACCTTGCGATAGAGCTGTCGGCGCTCGACGCGACACTCAACATGCCCGCCATGGATGGAGCCATGTCATTGGCCGCCGATGGGCGTATGAATGGTCAGCCTGTCACGATCAGGTTGCAAGCGGCGAATGCCGGGGCGCTGATCGACGGCGCCCTGACGCGGATCAACCTTGACGCCGGGATCGCGGGCGCCGAGGCGGGCTTCGAGGGGCGCGTGTCGCTGACCGATCTGGTCCTGGAGGGGCAAGCGCGCGGTCGATTGCCCGCCCTTGCGCCCGTGTTGGCGGCGCTCGGCCGGTCGGGCGCGGATTTGCCAGCCGAGTATCGCCCGCTGTCGTTTTCCGGCCAGGTGACCCGCACCCGGTCGGGCGAGGTGTTCCTGCGCGAGGTCCGTTCTTCGGCAGGGCAGATCGACGCAACGGTGTCGGCGGACATGACCTTTGGCGGCCCGCGCCCCACGATCAACGCGCAAGCGTCGATCCCGGCGATCGACCTTCGCGGGGCGGGGGGCGCTGCCGGTGATGCGCCTGGCGAAAACACCGGCGGTTGGTCGCGCGATCCAATCGACGCCTCTGCCCTCGGGGTCATGGACGGGCAGATCGTTCTGGGCATTGACGAATTGCGCACCGACAGCGGAACCTTCGGTCCCATCCGCTTGCAAAGCACCATCGACAATGCGCGCGCGGTCACACGGGTTCGCGAAGCGCGGCTGTTCGGTGGAAACGTTACGGGGCAGGTCATACTGAACAATCGCAACGGGTTTTCGGCGCGCGCGGTGTTGGAGGCCGGCGGCCTGAGCCTGTTGCAAGTCCTGCGTGACACCACCGGGGTCGAGCGGTTGAACGGGACCGCACAAGCTTCTGTTGACCTGCTGGGTGCGGGCAACAGTCTACACGCGATCATGAACAGCTTGCGCGGGGAGGGATCGATCGCGTTTGCCGAAGGTGAAATCATCGGGTTCGACCTTGCCGGGATGCTGCGCAATCTCGATCTGAGCTATGTCGGTGAGGGGTCCAGGACGATCTACAACAGCATCACCGGCAGTTTCACCATGGCGGACGGTGTTCTGAGCAATGACGACCTGTTGTTCGACTCGCCGCGTGTGCAGGTGACAGGGCGCGGGCAGGTGGGCGTCGGCGCGCAAACGCTGGAATACCGCGTTGTCCCGTCGGCATTGCGCGACAATGACGGCAATGCCCTGCGCGTGCCCCTGATCGTGACGGGTCCGTGGACTGCGCCGCGCTTCCGCTTGGATATGGAGGCCCTTGCCCGCGAACGCCTGGAAGAAGAAAAAGAACGCCTGGAGGCGCTCGCACGCGAGGAAGCGAAAAAACTGGAAGATCGCGCGCGCGCCGAGGCCGAAGCCAAGATCGAGCAAGAGCTTGGCGTGCAGCGGGGAGAGGATGAATCCCTCGAAGACACTTTGCGGCGCGGGGTCGAAGGACGGCTGGGTGAAGAGTTGGGTCAAGGGCTGCGGGGTTTGCTTGGGGGAAACTAACGCGCCTCGCGTCGCGCCGAATGCGTGTGACGCGCTCTGATACCAGGCCGCCCGAAATGCAACGATCACACAACAAGAAACGGCCCGCATTGCGGGCCGTTTGCGTTCAAAACCGGACAACTGGTCAGGCGTGCGACAGGCGCTCGATTTCTTCCTTCAGGCGCAGTTTCTGCTTTTTCAGCTCTGCAATTTCCGTGTCGCTGCTGCCGGGGCTTCGCTGGATCATGTCGACCTTGTCAGAGAGGTGCGCGTGTTTTTCGCGCAGCGCGGCAAGATGCGAGGTTAATGACATTCAGGTGTCCTCCTACTCTGATTGCGACAATTTTATTGCACCACAGGTCATGGCACCTGTCACCAAAAATCGGTGCGACCGTTCGCCCATTGCGCTGAAATATGCCGCCATGCTTACCAGAGTGTTTACACCTGCACGGCGTCTGCCTGTTGTTTACCCACGCCGAAGACGCGTTTATACCGCGCGATTTCCGCGTCCGGCCCCATCGCCTTGTTCGGGTTGTCGGACAGTTTGACCGTGGCACGCCCGTCGGCGCTGATGGCTTTGCACACCAGGCTGAACGGGGCCAGCCCGTCGCCTTCGGCCAAGCCGCGGAAATCATTGGTCAACAAGGTGCCCCAACCAAAGCTGACCTTGACGCGCCCGGCAAACGCGCGGTGCAGCGACTGAATACGCTCCACATCCAGCCCGTCCGAGAAGATGACCAGCTTCTCGCGCGGGTCTTGGCCATGGTCCCGCCACCAGCGAATCGCGGCCTCTGCCCCCTCTTCCGGCGCGCCCGAATCGATGCGGATGCCGGTCCATTCGGCCAGCCAGTCGGGCGCATGGTCCAGAAACCCTTGGGTGCCGTAGGTGTCGGGCAGGATAATGCGCAGATTGCCGTCATGTTCGGCCTGCCAATCGGCCAACACGCGGTAAGGGGCCTGCGCCAGATCAGCGTCATCGCGCGCAAGCGCGGCATAGACCATGGGCAGTTCATGCGCGTTGGTGCCAATGGCCTCGACCTCTCGGCGCATGGCGATCAGGCAGTTCGAGGTGCCGATGAACCGCTCGCCCAGCCCTTCCATCATGGCTTGCGCGCACCAGTCCTGCCACAAAAAGCTGTGGCGCCGCCGCGTGCCGAAATCGGCAATGCGCAACCCGTCCAGCCCTTGCAGCGCCTTGATCTTTTCCCAAACCCGCGTCATGGCGCGGGCATACAGCACCTGCAATTCGAACCGCTTCATCCGGCCCAGAACGGCGCGCGAGCGCAATTCCATCAGCACCGCCAGCGCAGGGATTTCCCACAGCATTGCCTCGCACCAGGAGCCTTCAAACGTAAGCTCATACTGGTCGCCCACGCGTTCCAGGTGGTAGGGCGGCAATTGGAACCCTTCGAACCATTCCATGAAATCGGACCGGAACATCTGGCGTTTGCCGTAAAACGTGTTGCCGCGCAGAAAGGTCGATTCGCCGCGCGACAAGCGCAATGTGCGGATATGGTCCAACTGTTCGCGCAGTTCGCCTTCGTCGATCAGCTTGGCCAGCGGCACATCCTTGGCGCGGTTTATCAGGCTGAAAGTGACGCGCGTGTCGGGCCGGTTGGTAAAGACCGACTGGCACATCAGCAGTTTGTAGAAATCGGTGTCGATCAGGGACCGGACGATCGGGTCCAGTTTCCAACGGTGGTTATAGACGCGGGTGGCGATATCCATGAGGTCAGACCAGCTCTATGCCAGCGGCGCGCATGTCATCCAGCGCGCGGGCCATCGACCCGTCCAGGTCAATGCCGCGGCACAGGCTGGTCAGCACCCGCACCTTGAAGCCCAGCTTGACCGCATCCATCGCCGACCATGCCACGCAGAAATCGGTGGCCAGCCCGACGAACTCCAACTCGGTCAGCCCGCGCGTGCGCAGGTAGCCTTCCAGCCCCGTCGGCGTGGTCTGGTCGTTTTCGAAGAACGCCGAATAGCTGTCGATCTGCCGCCGGAACCCTTTGCGGATAATCAGGTCGGCGCGGTCGGTGTTGAGATCAGCATGAAACGCCGCGCCCGGCGACCCCTGCACGCAATGGTCGGGCCAAAGAACTTGTTGGCCATACGGCATGTCCACCATCTCCATCGGCGCGCGGCCCGCATGTTGGCTGGCGAAAGAGCTATGATCCGCCGGGTGCCAGTCCTGTGTCAGGATCACGGCCTCGGCTTCGGCCATGCGGGCGTTCACACCCGGCACGATCTGGTCGCCCTCGGCCACGGCCAGGGCGCCGCCGGGGCAGAAATCGTTTTGCAGGTCGATCACGATCAGGGCATGGGGCATGGCGGCTCTCCTTTCGTGATAGGGCTAAGGGGCGGGCGGGCGCGCGTCAATGCCCGCCGATCTTGCGCGGGCGCGCATCGCGCAGTAAAGCGCGGGCATGTTTACCATTGCCGCGCTTTATCATTTCACCCGGTTCGATGACCCTTCGGCGCTGAAAGGCCCGCTGGCCACTATGTGCTGCAAGAATGGCGTGAAAGGATCGCTTCTGTTGGCGCGGGAAGGGATCAACGGCACGATCGCCGGCCCGCGCGACGGCATCGACGCGGTGTTGGCGCATATCCGCGCGCTGCCGGGCTGCGCGGCGCTGGACTGGAAGGAAAGCCACGCCGCCGACATGCCCTTTGGCCGCATGAAAGTGCGCCTGAAGCGCGAGATCGTGACCATGGGCCAGCCCGATGTCGACCCGCGCGCGGGCACCGGCCATTACGTGGACCCGGCCGATTGGAACGACCTGATAAGCGCGCCCGACGTTGCCGTGATCGACACCCGCAACGATTACGAGGTCGCCATCGGCAGCTTCGACGGCGCGATTGACCCCGGCACCAAGGCATTCGGCGAATTCCCGCAATGGTGGGCGGAAAACCGGCACCGCTTTCACAACAAGCGCATCGCCATGTTCTGCACCGGCGGTATTCGGTGCGAGAAATCGACCAACTACCTGCTGGGGCAAGGGGTTGAGGACGTTTATCACCTGAAAGGCGGTATCCTGAAATACCTGGAGGACGTGCCGCCAGAGCAAAGCCTGTGGCATGGCGCGTGTTTCGTGTTCGATCAGCGCGTGTCGGTGGAGCACGGGCTGAAACCCGGCCCGCATGTCATGTGCCACGCCTGCCGCCGCCCGCTCTGGCCAGAG
>JAAAPG010000223.1 GCA_009908405.1 Alphaproteobacteria bacterium
AACGTGCCGATATGCGGCAGGCCAGAGGGGCCGTAGCCGGTTTCGAACAGCACATGCCCCTTGGCGGGCGGGCCGTCCTTGTAGCGCGCGGCCAGCTTGCGGGCCTCCTCGAACGGCCAGGCTTTCGAGGTCAGGGCAGCGTCGCGCAGGCTGGACGTCGGGCTGGACATGGGTCTGGTCACTTCCGTGTGGGGGATGCAGGTCTGGGCTTGGTTCCTATTGCGGCGGCGTGCCCGCGTCAATATTCTGCACCTGCACGCTTTGACACAGGACACAGATATGCCCCCCCTTCCACACCCGATGTCGCCGCAGGACAGCCTTGTCGCGGTGATGATCGCGGTTTCCGCCGCGGACCAGAGCATTCGCACCGCCGAACTGGTGGCCATCCAGACACTGGTCAATCATCTGCCGATCTTTGCCGATTACGATGCAGACCGTATCCGGGTGATCGCCCAGACGGTTTTCGAATTGTTCGAGGAAGATGACGGGCTGGACGCGCTGTTCGGCATGATCCGCGACAGCCTGCCCGAAAAACTGCACGAGACCGCCTATGCGCTGGCCTGCGACGTCGCCGCCGCCGACGGGTTGCTGGCCCAGCCGGAATTGCGTTTGCTGGAGGAAATCCGCTATGAGCTGGGGATCGACCGGCTGCACGGCGCCGCCATCGAACGCGGCGCGCGCGCACGCCACATGACATTGTAAGGGGTTTCCACCGTGGCCATGCCGATAGACCAGCAATTGCGCTATTGGGGCGTGGCGGGGGTGGTGTTCATCGCCCTGTTGTGGGTTATGGGGGACGTGCTTTTGCCGTTCATCACCGGCATGGCCATGGCCTATTTCCTGAACCCGGTCGTGAGCAAGCTGCAAGACCGGGGCATTCCACGCGCGCTGGCGGTGTCGGCGCTGATGTTGCTGGCCATTGGCGTGGTGGTGCTGGCCGGGGTGCTGGTGATCCCGGCGGTCATCTCTCAGGCGGTGCAGTTTTCCGAAACCGCGCCCGACCTGCTCAAACGCCTGCAGGAATTCCTGACCGAACGCTTCCCCGACATCGCGCAACTGGAGGACACGTTGCGCAGCTCGCTGTCATCCATTGGAGAAGCGATCCGCGATCGCGGTGCCGCACTGGCGCAGGGCGTGTTGCGCTCGGTTTCCGGGCTGGTCAGCGCGGTGGTGTTCCTGGTCATCACGCCGGTCGTGGCCTTCTACCTGCTGCTGGACTGGGAACGCCTTGTGCGCCAGATCGACGACCTGCTGCCGCGGCAACACGCGCCGGTGCTGCGCCATCTGGCAGGCGAGATCGACGCCAGCATCGCGGGTTTCGTGCGCGGGCAGGTGACGGTGTGCTTCATCCTTGCGGCCTATTACGCCACCGCCTTGGGCCTGATCGGCCTGCAATTCGGGCTGGCGATCGGGGTCACGGCGGGGCTGATTTCCTTCATCCCCTATATCGGCGCGATCATCGGCGGCGTACTGGCCATTGGCGTGGGCCTTTGGCAGTTCTGGGGCAGCCCGGTTGAAATCGGGCTTGTGCTGGCGGTCTTTGCCTTCGGGCAGGTGCTGGAAGGCAATATCCTCGTGCCGCGCATTGTCGGCAACTCGGTGCGGCTGCACCCGGTCTGGCTGCTGTTTGCCGTGTCGGCCTTCGGCGCGCTGATGGGCTTTACCGGGATGCTGATCGCGGTCCCGCTGGCAGCCAGCATCGGGGTGTTGGTGCGCTTTGGCGTGGGGCAATACATGGACAGCAAGCTTTACGGCAAGGGCGGCGGGCCGACATGACGGCCCGGCAAGCCGCCCTGCCCCTGTCGCTGCCCGCGCGCATGGGGCGAGAGGATTTCGTGCCAAGCGCGTGCAATGCCGCCGCCTTGGGCTTGCTGGCGGCAGAACTGCCCGGCGGGCGACTGGTGCTTCACGGGCCGGAAGGGTCGGGCAAGACCCATCTGGGTCATATCTGGGCCGTGGCGCGCGGGGCCGCGCATCTGGACGGTGCGGCGCTGGCCGGGGCGAATTTGCCCGGCATGGTCGCGCAAGGGGCAGTCTGGCTGGACAATGCCGCGCGCGTGGGCGGCAGCGCAGAAGCGCAAACCGCGTTCTTTCACCTGCTGAACCTTGCCCAGGCGCAGGGGGTAGAGGTACTGATGGTCGCGCGCTCGCCTGCCCGCGACTGGGGCGTGAGCCTGCCCGACCTGGCCTCGCGCCTTGGGGCCTGCACCCATGTCGCCGTCGCCGCGCCTGATGATGCCCTGCTGGCCGCCGTGCTGGCCAAGCTGTTTGCCGACCGTCAGGTGGCCGTGTCGGACCGGTTGATCCCGTATCTGCTGCCCCGGATGGAGCGTTCGCTTGCCGGGGCGCAAAAGCTCGTCGCACGGCTGGATGCCGAGGCGCTCGCGCGCGGCAAACCCATCGGGCGCGCGCTTGCGGCAGAGGTTATGCAGGCATCGCCCGAAGCCTAGGCTCGGGGCTGCGTCGCGCAAATGTCACGCGGTTTCCGATACCCTACGCCTTGTGGGGTCGCCGCGCCGCGCTTACTGTCGGTGCATTGCTTTTTCAAATCGCCAGGAGCCGTTGCCGTGATCCGCTTCATTCTTTCTACCCTCAGCCTGCTCATGTTCGCATCGGTCGCCCAGGCGCAGACCACCCGCCAGATCAGCGGCGAAGTGATGCTGCGGGAACGCATCGCCCTGCCCTTCGGCACCAGTTTCATGGTCGATCTGGTCGATCCCGAGGATACCACGGTCGCGGACACCCGCACCGAGGTGGGCGACACGCAAAGCCCCTTTGCCTTCGCGCTCGTCGCCCCCACCGACCGCCCGCTGATCCTGCGCGCGGGCCTGCGTGCGCCCGGTGGCCAGTTCTGGCTGACCGAGCCCTATGCCATTCCGCCCGGCGCCGATAACATTGCCCTGCCCCCCTTGCGCGCCATTTCGACACCGCCCATGGGCTTTGCCAGCCTGCTCGATTGTGGCGGGCAATATGTTGAAATCGGCTTTCTGCCCGATGAACTGCGCCTGCGCTTCAACGAACAGGTTCTGACGCTGGTGCCGCGCCCCGCCGCGTCGGGCGCGTATTACGAACAAGCGGGAAACCCCGCCACATCCGCGCATCTGAAAGACGACAACGCGCTCCTGACCATCGAAGGGGCGCAACTGGCAGAATGCCGCTTCCTGGCTGCAAGCGAGGATTTGGCCCGCGGCGTGTGGAACCTGACCCAGGTCGATGGCACGGCGGCCCTGTTCCCGTCGCGCACCGAACTGGTGTTCTTCGCCGATGGGCGGATGTCGGCCACGGTCGGCTGCAACCGGCTGATCGGCGGGTTCCAGCGCCATGGTGGCATCCTGACCTTCGGGCGCATTGCCAGCACCATGATGGCCTGCACAGAGCCGACCATGGCGCAGGAACAGCGTTTCGCCCGCGCGTTGGAAAAGGTGGACGGGTTTCGCTTGCAGCCCGAAACCGGGCGACTGTCCCTGACCGCCCAGGGCAAGGTCGTGATCGACGCTCGCCGCCAATAGCGCCATGCGCCTGCGCCGTTACAAAACCGACATGAAATCTGGGTATGCGACCCCTATGACACAGACGACTCCTTCGGCAGATTTCCTGTCCAGCCCTTTCCCCGCGCCCGTCTCCCTGCCCGGTTTCGACCCGGCCGGGCCGGACCGCTTTTTCAACCGCGAATTATCGTGGCTGGCCTTCAACTGGCGCGTGCTGGAAGAGGCGATGAACCCGCGCGTGCCGCTGCTGGAGCGGGTGCGCTTTTTGTCCATCTCTGCCGCGAACCTTGACGAGTTCTACACCGTTCGCGTGGCAGGTCTGCGCGAATTGGCGCGCGCGGGGCACAGCACCCCGTCCGATGACGGCAAGACCCCCGTTGAACAACTTGTGCGGATCGACGCGGATGCGCGCCGCCTGATGGCCTACCAGCAAGAGGTCTGGGCCAATCTGCGCCCGCTGCTGGCCGAGGAAGGCATCACCATCCTGTCGCGCCACGACCTGACCGACGCGGACCGTGTCGGCTTGCAGGACTGGTATTTCGACAATGTCTTTCCGGTGCTGTCGCCGCTGGCCATCGACCCGGCGCACCCGTTCCCCTTCATCCCGAATGCCGGATTTTCGCTGGCGCTGGAACTGGAAGACCCGACCGGCCGCCAACTGGATGCGCTGGTTCCCATTCCCAGCCAGATCGACCGTTTCGTCCGCATTGGCAACAACCCGGTGCGGATGCTGCCGCTGGAAGAGCTGATCCTCGACCAGCTTGACAGCCTGTTTCCCGGCTACAAGCTGCAAGGGTCGTGCACGTTCTCGCTTCTGCGCGACAGCGACCTGGAGGTCGAGGAAGAAGCCGAAGACCTGGTGCGCGAATTCGAAGTGGCGCTGAAGCGCCGCCGCCGGGGCGAGGTGGTGCGGCTGAAAGTCTCGCAAGGCGCGCCCGCCGACCTGCGCGACCTGGTCATGGAAAAACTGCATGTCGCCCCGGAAGAGGTGGTCGAATTGCGCGGGATCATGGGCATCACCACGTTGAAGGAGCTGATCCTGGAGGAGCGCCCCGACCTGCTCTGGCCCAGTTTCAGCCCCCGCGTGCCCGAACGCGTGCAGGACCATGACGGCGACATGTTCGCCGCCATCCGCCAGAAGGACATGCTGCTGCACCACCCGTATGAAACCTTCGACATGGTGGTGCGCTTCCTGGAACAGGCCGCGCGCGACCCCGATGTGCTGGCCATCCGCCAGACATTGTATCGCACCTCGCGCAACAGCCCGATCGTCGCGGCGCTGTGCGAGGCGGCCGAGGACGGCAAATCCGTGACCGCGCTGGTCGAGTTGAAAGCCCGCTTCGACGAGGCCGCCAATATCCGCCAGTCGCGCCGGTTGGAACGGTCGGGCGCGCATGTGGTCTATGGCTTCGTCAACTACAAGACCCACGCCAAGATCAGCACCGTGGTGCGCCGCGAAGGCGACCGGCTGGTGACCTATACCCATTGGGGCACCGGCAACTACCACCCGATCACGGCGCGCATCTACACGGACCTGTCGCTGTTCACCTGCGACGCGGCGCTGGGGCGCGATGCGGCGCGGGTGTTCAACTATGTCTCTGGCTATGCCGAACCCGCGCGGCTGGAAAACCTTGCGATCTCGCCCATGGGCATCAAGCCGCGCTTGCTGGAGATGATCGCCGCCGAGGCCGAGCGCGCGCGCGCCGGGCAGCCCGCCGAGATCTGGGCCAAGATGAATTCGCTGATAGAGCCGGACATCATCGACGCGCTGTATGACGCCAGCCGCGCGGGCGTGAAGATCAGCCTTGTCATTCGCGGCATCTGCGGGCTGCGGCCCGGCATTGCGGGGCTGTCAGAGAATATCCGCATCAAGTCGGTCGTGGGGCGGTTCCTGGAGCATTCGCGCATCCTGTGCGTCGGCAATGGCGCGGGCCTGCCCTCGGGTCAGGCGCGGGTGTTCATCTCGTCGGCGGACTGGATGGGGCGCAACCTGAACCGGCGGGTGGAAACCTTGGTCGAGATCAGGAACGACACGGTCAAGGCGCAGATCGTGGGGCAAGTGATGGCCGCGAACCTGGCCGACGAGGCGCAAAGCTGGGTGCTGCAACCCGACGGCCCGGCGCGGCGCGTGCTGCCCGCGGATGGCGAGGACCGGCGGCTGTTCAACTGCCACCGCTTCTTCATGGAAAACCCGTCCCTGTCCGGGCGCGGGTCGGCGGGGGCGGATGACGTGCCCGAGCTGACGCATGGGGATGATTGAGGGGGAGTCGGGCGGTTCACTCGGCGAAAACGACTAAAAAGGTGGAGCCTTCTGTGTGTTGGAAGTCAGCATGCATTTTCAAACCGACGCATTGCAATCTTGCCAGCACTATGCTCTAATCAAAGTAGCACGTGCCTGAAAGAGCTGAACATTATGAAAAAACAAGCAAAAAGAATTGCATTTTTTAACCATAAAGGCGGGGTTTCAAAAACGACTTCAACATTCAATATTGGGTGGAAACTAGCCGAAAAGGGTTGTAAAGTCCTTTTAGTGGACTGCGATCCTCAGTGTAACTTAACGGGGCTCATGCTCGAATACTCGCAAGATGATGAATATCCTTTCGAGACGATAGAGATCAATAATCCACGAAACATAAGAGATTCTGTTGCTCCAGCATTTGACGGTCGCCCCAGACCCATAGAAGTTTCCGAGATTCAATCTATCCCTGGGCAAGCTAATCTCTTCATTCTGCCTGGTCACGTTGGCCTATCCGAATACGAAGGGAGGCTAGCCATTGCACATGAACTTGGGGGAGCTCTGGTCAATTTTCAGAATATTCCCGGCGCTATAGCTCACTCTATCAATATAACCGCACAAAAAAATAATATCGATGTTGTTCTAATAGATCTGAGTCCAAGTCTCGGAGCGTTAAATCAAAATATTTTGATGAGTAGTGATGCATTCATTATTCCAATGGCACCGGATTTCTTTTCGGCAATGGCGCTTAGGTCACTTGCGAAAACACTTCCTCTCTGGGCTGAGTGGTCCAAGAACGCTGGCAACAATGCTACTCTCAGATCAGCTGACTACCCTTGGTCAGGGAAGCCAATAAAATTCATTGGATCGATTGTACAGAACTATCGTAAAAGGCTTCGGGATGGACAGGATCGACCTACTCGTGCTTTTGAGAAATGGTTTAGGAATCTGAAATCAGTCCTCGCATCTGATCTTTTTTCGAGTTTTTCGAATTCAAACTTTCATATGAGCAGTGCTGCCTATTCTGCGATGAATTCCAACCCAAAGGATTTTATGGTTGAAGTTCCAGATTTCAACAGCCTTATGGCAATCTCGCAAGACTTATCAAAGCCTGTTTTCTCTTTAACACGGGATGATATTAATACGTCTGGATCAGTAGCAAATAATCAAATCGCAAGTGTTACGACATTTGATAATATTTACGGAAATGCTGCGGACAAAATTATAACAGCTCTTAAGTATATATAATGTCACTAGAATTTGCTAAAGAAGGCTTTGGAAAGTGTATATCGGACGCCCGTAACTTAGTAAATATCTCTTTGAATTTTCAGTCTGATAATCAAAAAACAGCGTTGCGTGGTTCATTGATGCTAGTCGTTAGTGCTTTTGATTTTTTTATACATGAAATTATAAGAGTAGAAACTAAAAGACGTATCTCTGAAAACCCGGGATCTGTCAAGTTCGAGGTTCCATTTAATATTACGGCTTGCGGTCAAGATGTGTTAAGTATTGAAGTAGACTTGCTGATACGCAAAAGGAATTCTATCCGTTCGTTCGTGGGATCTTCTAAAGTTAAGGAATGTTTCTCTACAGTGTCAATTGATATTTGGTCAGAACTTGAGAATCATAAGGAAATAAATGTAAAAGAGGTTAGGAAGCGTCTTGATGTGATTTGGGCTTGGCGAAACAGGATTGCCCACGAAGGAGATCTAGTCCCCAGTAACTCTAGCTTTGTCTACTGGGAAATCTATTCCAGCGATGTTATTGACTCGGCTGATTTTTTATCTGGACTTGCCCATGATATTGTAGATGTTGTAGAGATTTTGGCTCATTAGTGCTTTTCGAACGTGGCTACCTGCTGGCAAGACCACTGTAAAGGTTATGCGGTGTTAGTCGCTCACCCTAACCCCACCCGCACCTCCTGCCACACCACGCTCGCCCAGCCTGCCGTTTCCATGAAGGCCACGTCGCCCGCGTCGCGGCCTGCGGCGATCATGGCGAAGCTGTCGGGCGTGCTCATCCCCGTCGGGTCCACAAGCTGCCAGCCGCCGTCCAGCCAGACCTCTGCGCAGGCGTGGAAATCGGGCGGGTTAACGCCGGGGCTGTAGCCCGACAC
>JAAAPG010000185.1 GCA_009908405.1 Alphaproteobacteria bacterium
GCGCGCCAGCGCACAGAGCAGATGCGCGTAGTCGCGGCACACCCCCTGCCGGGTGACGAAGGTGTCCAGCGCGGTCGTCGACGGCCCCGAGGCGCCGGGCACGTAGCGCAAATGCCCCGCCACCCAGTCGGACATCGCCGCGACCCGCGCGCCGCCCGCCAGATGCCCGAACTGGTCCTGCACGAAAGGCCCGAACCGGTCGGACGGGCAAAAGAGCGACGGGCGCAACGCCGTCAGCGCCTGTGTCGGCAGGGCGTGCATGGGCGCGGCAGAGAGGCTTTGCAGCGCGGGGGCGCGGCGGGTGATGTCCACCCGCGCGCGATACGCGGCCTGCAAGCGCGCGCCTTCCGGCAGCACCCAGACGCGCTGCCCCGCCGCCCCGGCCTGCTCCAGCCAATGCAGTCTTGCCCCTTGCGCGTGCAAATCGGCATGCAGGAGCGTCTGCACGTCAGACGGCAGAACCGCGATCATCAGCAGGACCGGATCGCCCGGTTCCAGCGCATAGTCCATGGTCACGTCGATTGTCAGGATCATGCGGTCGGCCCTGTATTTGCGGGGAGCGGGATCGCGCCCGCGCGGCTGCCCTCGCATGTTCGGGCAGGCCGCGTCAACGCGTGTGGCGCACCGGGCTTGCATCTTTCGGCGTGGCGCGCCTAAGTCGGGACATGACAGATGCTTGCCCCGCCCCGTTCAACATGGCCGCCTATGTCCTGGCGGCAGGCGCACAAAGCCCCGACAAGATCGCGCTGGAGATCCTGCGCGCCAGCGGGGCCGAGCGCTGGTCCTTTGCCCGGCTGGAGGCGGCGGTGCGCGGCACCGGCACGGGGCTTGCGGCGCTGGGTTTGCCGCCGGGCGCGCGGGTGCTCTTGCGGCTTGGCAACAGCGTGGATTTCCCGGTGGCTTTCCTCGGCGCGATCGCGGCGGGGCTGGTCCCGGTGCCGAGCTCGACCGCGCTGACCGGGCCAGAGATCACCGTCATGGCGCACGGCCTTGCCCCCGATCTGGTCATTGCGGGCGACGGCGTGGCCCTGCCCGACCACCCGGCCCCCGTCCTGACCTTGGCGCGCTTGCGCGCCCTGCGCGATCTGCCGCCTTGCGCCTATGACATGGGGGCGCCCGACCGGCCGGGATATATCGTGTTCACCTCTGGCAGCGGCGGCACCCCGCGCGCGGTGGTGCATGCCCATCGCGCGGTCTGGGCGCGGCGGATGATGTGGGACGGCTGGTACGGGCTGCGCCGCGACGACCGGATGCTGCATGCGGGCGCGTTCAACTGGACCTACACCCTTGGGACCGGGTTGATGGACCCTTGGGCGATCGGCGCAACCGCGCTTGTTGTCGCGCCCGACGCGCCCTTGGCGCTGCTGATGCGTCGCCATGACGCGACGATTTTCGCCGCCGTGCCGGGGGTGTATCGGCAATTGTTGAAGGGCGGCAAGCTGCGGCAGATGCCGCGCCTGCGCCATGGCCTGTCGGCGGGGGAAAAACTGTCCGGCACCACGCGCACCGCATGGGCCGATGCCACGGGAACCACGATATACGAGGCGCTCGGCATGTCGGAATGTTCGACCTACATTTCCGGCAGTCCCACGCGGCCCGCGCCCGAAGGCGCCTTGGGCTATCCGCAAGACGGGCGGCGCATATCGGTGCAGGACGGCATCCTGGCCATTCACCGCGATGATCCGGGGCTGATGCTGGGCTACCTGGGGCCGGACGGGCCGGAATTGCCTTTGCAAGGCGACTGGTTCGTGACCGGCGACCGCGTGGCGCAAGCCGAGGATGGCGCGATCACCTACATGGGCCGCGACGACGACATGATGAATGCTGGCGGTTTCCGCGTGTCGCCGCTGGAGGTGGAGCGCGCGCTGGCCGAACACCCCGGCATTGACGACATTGCCGTGACCGATGTGGAGATCCGCCCCGGCGTGCGGATCATCGCGGCCTTCTACACCGCGCCCGACGCGCTGGAGGACGCCGCGCTCGACGCCTTTGCAGCCGCGCGGCTGGCGCGTTACAAGCAGCCCCGACTCTACCACCATCTGCCCAGCCTGCCGCGCGGGGCGAATGGCAAACTCTCCCGGCGCGCATTGCGGGCCCAGTTCGAGGCCGATCATGATAACGCTTGAAATTTACTCGGACCCGGTCTGCCCCTGGTGCTACATAGGCAAGATTGCGCTGGAACGCGCGATGGAAGCGCGGCCCGATCATCCGTTCGCGGTGTCATGGCATCCGTTCATGCTGACCCCCGACATGCCCGCCGAGGGGATGGATCGGCAAGAATACCTGGAACTGAAATTCGGGGATAAGCTGGTCGAGGCCTATCGCCCCGTGGTCGAACGCGCCGAAGGTCTGGGGCTGGATCTGAACCTGCCCGCGATCACCCGCCAGCCCAACACCGCCGCGGCGCATGCGCTGATCCATTGGGCCGGGCTGCAAGGCAAGCAGAACGCTGCCGTAAGCGCGCTGTTCCGCGCCTATTTCAAAGAAGGCCGCGACATCGGCGCGCGCGATGTGCTTTTGGACATCGCGGCCGGTATCGGCATGGACGGTGACCTGACCGCGCGCCTGCTCGATGCCGGGGCCGACCGCGACGCCGTCATCGACGCCGACCGCACCGCCCGCGCCCGCGGCATAGAAGGCGTGCCCTTCTTCGTGGTGGCGGGGCAACACGCCGTGCCGGGCGCGCAAGACCCCGAGCTGTGGGTGCAGGTCATCGACGAATTGGCGGAACGGTCATGACCTGGCCGCGCCCCACGCGCCCGTTGCGCTTTGGCGAATTCGTGGCGCTGATGGCGCTGATGATGTCCTCGGTGGCTTTCAGCATCGACGCGATGCTGCCCGCGCTGCCCACGATCGGCGCGCAGCTTTCCCCCGATGCGCCGCAAAAGGGGCAGTTGGTCATCACCAGTTTCGTGCTGGGCATGGGGCTGGGGGTCATGATCTGCGGCCCGGTTTCGGATGCCTACGGGCGCAAATCGGTGCTGCTGATCGGCATCTCGGCCTATATCACCGGCGCGCTGATCGCCATGCAGGCGCAAAGCATTGACGGGCTACTGGCGGCGCGTTTCCTGCAAGGGCTGGGGGCTGCCGCCCCGCGCGTGATCGCCACCGCGATGGTGCGCGACATGTATGAAGGCCGTGCCATGGCGCGGGTCATGAGCATCATCATGACGCTGTTCATCCTAGTGCCCGCGCTGGCCCCGTCCATCGGGGCGGTCATCATCTGGTTGGCGGATTGGCGCGCGGTGTTCCTGGCTTTCGTGTTTTTTGGCACCGTGGGCGCAAGCTGGCTGATGTTGCGCCAGCCCGAAAGCCTGCCGCCCGACCGCCGCCGCCCGCTGTCCTTGCGCAATATCTGGGTGGCGATTGTCGAAATCGTCACCACCCCCGCCGTGATGATCTATGTCATCACGCTGGTCTTTGCGTTTGCCCCCTTGTTCGCGTGGCTGTCAAACCTGCCGATGATCTTTGCCGATGTTTATGATCGCGAAGCAAGCTTTCCCATCTGGTTCGGCGTCACCGCGCTGGTCGCGGGCAGCGCCAGCCTGGTCAACGCGAAACTGGTGATGCGGCTGGGCATGAAGCGGATCGCCACAATGGCCTTTGCCTTTCAGGCCGGGGTGTCGCTGTTCTTTTTGGCGCTGTTGCAGATCGCCCTGCCCGCACCGTGGGATTTCGCGTTTTTCTTCGCCTTCATGTGCAGCGCCTTCTTTTCCATCGGGCTGACCTTCGGCAACCTGAACGCGCTGGCCTTGCAACCCCTTGGCCACATGGCCGGGGTCGGGGCGTCCGTGGTGCAGTCGCTGTCCACGGTCGGATCGGTCCTCGTCGCGGTGCCGATTTCATTGGCCTATGACGGCACGCCCATGCCGTTGATAACCGGCATGGCGCTGTGCGCCTGCACGGCCCTGACGCTGATGCTGGTCGCGCGCCGCCTTGCCCCGGAACAGCCCGCCGAATAACATTCTCTTGTCAGCTTTGCCGGGCTATGTTGCCGCATATCCAATTTTGAAGAAGGTGTCTTGCAATGGAACTGATCCTCGCCCTTGCCGTCCTGCTCGTGCTGATCGTGCTGATGGGGCTGAAAATCGTGCCGCAGGCGCAGAATTTCGTCATCACCCGGCTGGGCGCCTATCACCGCACGCTGGATGCGGGGGTGAACGTGATCGTGCCGTTCCTGGACAAGGTGCATTCCAGGGTGCCGGTGAACGACCAGGTTCTGAACGACATTCAGTTGGACGTGGTCTCGGCCGACAACGTGGTGTTCGGGGCCAAGCTGCTGGTCGTCTACCGGATCGAGAACGCAGAGGCCGCGGTGTTCCGCGTCAACAAGATCGACGAGCTGGTCATCGGGCTGGTGCAGTCCTTGGTCCGTTCTGAATTGGGCAAGGTGGAACTGGACGCGGTGCAATCGGATCGCGGGTCGTTGAACGTGGCGCTGCTGACCGCGCTGGAGGATGCGGGCAAGACCTATGGCATTCGCATTTCCCGGTCAGAGATCATCGACGTGAACCTGAACGAGACGACACAAACCGCGATGGCCGAGGTGTTGGCCGCCGAACGCGAGCGCCGCGCCGCCATCACCCGCGCCGAAGGCGAGCGCCGCGCCACCGAACTGAACGCCGACGCGGAACTGTATGAAGCGCAGCGCCGCGCCGATGCCATTCGTGCCATCGCACAGGCCAACGCGGAATCGAACCGGATGCTGGCGCTGTCGCTGGACACCGAAAGCGCGCAACAGGCGCTGGTGTTCCAGACCGCGCGGATGCAGGTCGAGGCCTTGGAAGGGTTGGCAAAGTCCGACAACGCGAAGCTCATCATGCTGCCCGGCGGGCCATCCAACAGCTTCCGCGAAGCGGCGGCGATCCTGAAGGAGTTGTGAACCATGGACCTGTTTGCCCTGCCCGACTGGTCGATCTGGGGACTTGTCGCCGTCATCCTGCTGGTGGGCGAAATGCTGACCACCGCCTATGTGGCGCTTGGCTTTGCCGTTGCCGCCGCGCTGATGGGGCTGATCGTGTGGTTGGTGCCGGGGCTGCCGGTGGTGGTGCAGGCGTTCATCTGGGCAGCACTGGGGCTGGCGATCTGGCTGGGCCTGTCGCGCCGGAACGCACGGCGCCACGATCGCCCCGATATCAACGACTACGACCCGCGCGACAGCCTGCCGCCCTCTGACCGGGGCGGCAGCGGCAAAGAATAATCCCGCCTCAGACGCCGGAATACAGCCCTTCATAGATCGGCTGCAAGGTTTCGGTGTCGAACAACGACGACACCGACGTGCCTTTCCACGTGTTCAGGATGGCTTGGGCGAACATCGGCGCGGTGGCCACCGTGCGGATGTTCGGCGCGGCGCTCACGGCCTCTGTGGGGGCGATGGAATCGGTGATGACCAGCGATTTCATGACCGAATTGGTGATCCGCTCCACCGCCGGGCCGGACAACACACCATGGGTGATGTAGCTGTGCACTTCGGTGGCACCCGCTGCGACCAGAACCTCGGCAGCCTTGCACAGCGTGCCCGCCGTGTCGCAGATATCGTCCACGATAATGCAGGTCTTGCCACTGACATCCCCGATCACCGTCATCTCGGACACCTCGCCCGCTTTCTCGCGCCGCTTGTCGACAATCGCCAGCGGACAGCCGACGCGCTTGGCCAATTCGCGCGCGCGGGTCACGCCACCGACATCCGGCGAAATGATCATCACGTCATCCAATCGCCCCTTGAAATGGTGCAGCACGTCCAGCGCGAATACCGGCGCGGCGTAAAGATTATCGACCGGAATGTCGAAAAACCCCTGGATTTGCGTTGCGTGCAGGTCCAGCGTCAGCACCCGTTCAATGCCCGCCTGCGCGATCATGTTGGCCACCAGCTTGGCGGAAATCGGCGTGCGCGCCTTGGTGCGGCGGTCCTGCCGGGCATATCCGAAATAGGGGATCACCGCGGTAATGCGCGCGGCGGACGACCGTTTCAGCGCATCGGCGATAATCAGCAATTCCATCAGGTTGTCATTCGCCGGGCGCGAGGTGGATTGCAGGATGAACATGTCCTCGCCCCGGACATTCTCATACACTTCGACAAATACTTCCTGGTCGTTGAAGCGTTCGACCCGCGCATCCACCAAGCCCACATTGACCCCGCGATGCAGCGACATGCGCCGCGCGATGGCCGTGGACAGGTCGGGATTGGAGTTCCCGGCAATCAGCTTGGGTTCGGTTCGGTCGATCATGAGGGGCATCCTTGGCGAGTCGGCAGCGTTGACACCGCTTACCACCCCGATACGGTCTTGGAAATGTTACAACGAACCCAAGGGGCCGCAGATGGCGCAGATCGACTACTACCTGAGCCCGATTTCACCCTGGACACATCTTGTCGGGGACCGCGCGGCGCAGATTGCCCGCAAGGCGGGTGTGACGCTGCGCTACAAACCGCTGGACCCGATGGCGCTGTTTCCGCGCACCGGCGGACAGGTGCCGGCGGACCGCCATGACAGCCGCAAGGCGTATCGCTTGCAGGAACTGGAGCGCTGGTCGCGGCGCCTGGGCGTGCCGATCAAGCTGCATCCGGCGCATTTCCCGACCAACCCGGCACCCGCCGCCTATGCGATCATTGCCGCGCAGGAAGCGGGCGGCGGCGACCTCGACGGGCTGGTGACAGGGCTGTGCCGCGCCTGCTGGGAAGAGGACCGCGACATCGCCGAAGATGACGTGATCCGCGCGTGCCTGTCCGCCGCCGGGTTCGACACCGGGCTGGCCTTTTCCGGCATGTTGCAGGGCGCAGAGATCTACCCCCGCAACCTGGAAGACGCGATAGAGGCAGGCGTGTTCGGCGTGCCGTTTTTCGTGGTTGAAGACGCGCGGTTCTGGGGGCAGGACCGGCTGGATTTCCTGGCAGAGCATCTGGGCGTCACGCCTTAGAGTGCGTCGCGTTCATTCGTATTCACGCGACCCACTCTAACCTTATGTCGTCGCATGTCTTTTCGCGCAAAACCGGGAACCACTTTTGCGCGACATGCTCAAGCACACGAAAAACCCCGCGCCGAACCGGGCGCGGGGTTTATCTGTCGTGGTATACCTGCGTTCAGGCAGCCTCGGCATCCGCTTCGGCGGCGGCGCGGCGCTCGCTTTCCTCGCGCGACAGCGCAACAGAGGTGCGCACGCCCTTGCCGACGAATTCCATCAGCCCGGCCACGACGCGTTCATTCGGGTCGATCCCGGCACAGCTCAGCACCTCGCGGCCATCGCGCGACCGCGCCCACCGGGCGATCTGCTCGGGGCCGTTGCCGTATTTCTTGTCATCGGCGATCGCGTCATCCAGCGCCGCCAGCACCACCGCTGCAAACAGTTTGCGGGCACG
This sequence comes from Alphaproteobacteria bacterium, assembly GCA_009908405.1. Taxonomy (GTDB): domain Bacteria; phylum Pseudomonadota; class Alphaproteobacteria; order Rhodobacterales; family Rhodobacteraceae; genus Roseinatronobacter. The sequence continues at coordinate 7,355 of JAAAPG010000185.1, forward strand.
GGCCCCCTGCTCGTGGGTAAACGCCGTTCCATCCGCTGCATCAAACATATCCATTCCTTTGTTCTTGCTCTTGCATTCACCGCGAAGGCCTGCCTACTCTTTTTACAGGTTGATTCGATAGCCCGTGAACGCATACCAGCCATGTTTATCTTGCATGGCTCAGGGGATTGCGGGACCATATCCTGTTCTTGCACGCCATTCCTTACCGCGATATAGGGTCGGGCGAAGAAAAGTTGCGTCATTGCCAAGGTTTATCCCATGCCCAAGATCAACGGAAACGAAATTCGCCCCGGCAACGTGCTGGAGCATGATGGCGGTCTTTGGGCGGCGGTGAAGGTCGGTCATGTCAAACCCGGCAAGGGCGGCGCCTTCGCGCAGGTCGAAATGAAAAACCTGCGCGACGGGCGCAAGCTGAACGAACGTTTCCGGTCCGATGACAAGGTAGAGC
>JAAAPG010000098.1 GCA_009908405.1 Alphaproteobacteria bacterium
CAAACCGGCCATGGAAAACGGCAAATGGATAGGTCGAGAAACCATCGCGCCGATGGTTTGCCGACGCGGTGATGAATTGCACCCCGTCCGCGACCTGGCAGAATTTGCCGATGACCAGCTTCTCGGGTGAGAAGTCGTACAGGTAAGGGGCCAGGTGCGCGGCCCAGTCGGCGGGCGGCTGATGCGCGCTGGCATAGCTGTAATCGCCGATCTGCCAGCGCGGGTGGTCGATCACCGCGCGCAGGAACACCGACCCGCGATGCGCCGTGCCATCGGGTTGCGTGAGGGGATAGGCCGTGTCGGGAAGCGGAAAACTCATGTCGTCCTGCAAATTGCCTGCGCCATGGTTAACCGCTTCCTGTGCATCCGGCAAGCTTGCCCGTCAGCCGATGCACGACGCGTCGATAAACCCGCCCGATTGCCGCGCCCAAAGCCGGGCATAAAGCCCGTCCTGCGCCAGTAATTCGGCATGGGTGCCGGATTCGACCACCTGCCCCGCTTCCATCACCACCAGCCGGTCCATGGCGGCGATGGTCGACAGCCGGTGCGCGATGGCAATAACCGTCTTGTCCTGCATCAACCGGTCCAACTGGGTCTGGATCGCGGCCTCGACTTCGGAATCCAGTGCCGAGGTCGCCTCGTCCAGCAGCAGGATGGGCGCGTCCTTCAGGGCCGCGCGCGCGATGGCAATCCGCTGGCGCTGCCCGCCCGACAGCTTTACGCCGCGCTCGCCCACATGCGCGTCCAGCCCCCGGCGGCCCTTGGCGTCTTCCAGGCCGTCGATGAAATCGCGCGCTTCGGCCAAGTCCGTCGCGGCCCAGATCTCGGAATCCGTCGCCTCGGGGCGGCCATAGGCGATATTGTCGCGCACGGACCGATGCAGCAGCGCCGTGTCCTGCGTGACCACGCCAATCGCCGCGCGCAGGCTTTCCTGCGTGACGGTGGAAATGTCCTGTCCATCAATCTCGATCCGCCCGTGGCTGACATCGTGAAACCGCAACAGCAGGTTCACCAACGTGGATTTGCCCGCGCCGGACCGCCCGACCAGCCCCAGCTTTTCACCGGGGCGCAGGTGCAGGTCCAACCCGTCCAGCACGGCCGGGGCGTGGGCGCTGCCCGCGTCATAGTCAAAGCGCACGGCGTCGAACCGGACCTCGCCCTTGGTCAGCACCAGGGGCGCGGCATCGGCGCGGTCCAGCACCTCGCGCGGTTGCGACAGGGTGGACAGCCCATCGCGCACCGTGCCGATATTCTCGAACAACTGCGCGAATTCCCACATCACCCAATGCGACATGTTCCCCAGCCGCAGCGCCAGCGGAATGGCGACCGCCAAGGCGCCCAGCGCCAGGTTGCCGCCCAGCCACAACCACAGGCCGATCCCGGTCACCGCCCCGGTCAGAAGCGCATTGAGCGCGTTGACGCTGATATCCTGCACCGCGACCAGCCGCATCTGGCGATAGACGGTCTGCAAGAACCCGTCCATGCCGTTGCGGGCATAGGCCTCTTCGCGGGCGGCGTGGCTGAACAGCTTGACCGTGGCGATATTGGTGTAGCTGTCGACAATGCGGCCCGTCATCTCGGCGCGGGCATCGGCCTGCGCCTGCGCCACCCGGCCAAGTCGGGGCACAATGACCGACAGCAAACCACCATAGCCGAGCGCCCAGAGCGCGAACGGAAAGGCCAGCCGCCAATCGAGCGTGGCCGCCAGCGCCAGCGTGCCGATGAAATAGGACAGGATGTAGACCGCCACATCCATCAGCTTCATCACCGTTTCGCGCACGGCCAAACTGGTCTGCATCAGCCGCGTGGCGATGCGGCCCGCGAATTCGTCCTGAAAATACCGCATGGATTGGCCGATCAGCCAACGATGCCCCATCCAGCGCACGCGTTGTGGAAAATTGCCCATCAGCGCCTGGTACATGATGAAAGACCCGATCACGGCCAACGCGGGCAGCACCACCAGCAGAAGCGTGGCCATCACCGCCAACCGCGCGCCTTCCCGCGCCAGGAACTGCTCCGGCCCCAATTCGGACATGCGGTCGATCAGCGTGCCCAGATAGCCCAGCAGGACAATCTCCAGCGCCGCGAAGGCCATGGACACCAGCGACATCGCCACAAGCCACGGCGCCAAGGGGCGCGCGTAATGCCACAGGAACGCCCAGAACGCGCCCGGTGGCTGGCCGGGCGGGTCCGACGGGTAGGCCGGGATACGGGATTCGAAATATGAGAACACGCGCATGAAGTCGCCTATAGCACAAGAAAAGGGCGCGCGGTTGCCCGCGCGCCCTGTCATCCAATTCGCGGCTGCGCGATTACTCGATGATTTTCGACACGACGCCTGCGCCGACGGTGCGGCCGCCTTCACGGATGGCGAAGCGCAGCTTCTCTTCCATGGCGATGGGCGCGATCAGCTCGACCTCGAATTTCAGGTTGTCGCCCGGCATCACCATTTCCGTCCCCTCGGGCAGCGCCACCGTGCCGGTCACGTCCGTCGTGCGGAAGTAGAATTGCGGGCGGTAGTTGGCGAAGAACGGGGTGTGGCGACCGCCCTCTTCCTTGGTCAGGATATACGCCTCGGCTTCGAACTTGGTGTGCGGCGTCACCGATTTCGGCTTGCACAGCACCTGCCCACGCTCGACATCGTCACGGCCAATCCCGCGCAGCAGCGCGCCGATATTGTCGCCCGCTTCACCACGATCCAGCAGCTTGCGGAACATTTCCACGCCCGTGCAGGTCGTCGTCCGGGTGTCGCGGATGCCGACGATCTCGATGCTGTCGCCCACGTTGATCACGCCGCGCTCCACGCGACCGGTCACAACCGTGCCGCGACCGGAAATCGAGAACACGTCCTCGATCGGCATCAGGAAAGGCTGGTCCACGGCGCGCTCGGGCGTCGGGATGTAGCTGTCGACGGCTTCCATCAGCGCCTTGATCGAGTTCGCGCCGATATCCTCGTCGCGGCCTTCCATCGCGGCCAGCGCCGAGCCCTTGATGATCGGAATGTCGTCGCCGGGGTAGTCGTAATCGCTCAGCAACTCGCGGATTTCCATTTCCACCAGTTCCAGCAATTCCGCGTCATCGACCTGGTCGACCTTGTTCATGTAGACAACGATATACGGAATACCCACCTGCCGGCCCAGCAGGATGTGCTCGCGCGTTTGCGGCATCGGCCCGTCGGCGGCATTCACCACCAGGATCGCGCCATCCATCTGCGCCGCACCCGTGATCATGTTCTTCACGTAGTCGGCGTGGCCGGGGCAGTCGACATGCGCGTAGTGACGGCCTTCGGTCTCGTATTCCACATGCGCGGTCGAGATCGTGATCCCGCGGGCCTTCTCCTCGGGCGCACCGTCAATCTGGTCATAGGCGCGGAAATCGCCGAAATACTTGGTGATCGCGGCGGTCAACGTCGTCTTGCCGTGGTCAACATGGCCGATCGTGCCGATGTTCACATGCGCTTTGCTGCGGTCAAACTTTGCTTTTGCCATGGGGGCATCTCCTTTGTTCGGGGGCGGTGCGCGCGAACGCGCACCCTACGGGGGTGTAGGGTGCGTGGTTTTCCACGCACCGCTGGTGTCAGGCGTATTTTTTCTGGATCTCTTCCGCGACGTTCTGCGGAACCGGCTCGTAATGCGCGAACTGCATCGTGAAATTGGCGCGGCCCGAGGACATCGAGCGCAACGTGTTGATGTAGCCGAACATGTTGGCCAACGGCACGAAGGCGTTGATGGCAATCGCATTGCCGCGCTGTTCTTGGCCGGTCACCTGGCCCCGACGCGAGGTCAGGTCGCCGATCACGGACCCGGTGTATTCCTCGGGCGAGATGACTTCGACCTTCATCATCGGTTCCAGAAGCTTTGCGCCGGCCTTTCTCAGACCCTCGCGCATTGCCATCCGCGACGCGATCTCGAACGCCAGAACCGACGAGTCGACATCGTGATACTTGCCGTCCAGCAGCGCGACCTTGAAGTCGATCACGGGGAAGCCAGCCAGCGGGCCGGAATCCATCACCGAGTTGATGCCTTTCTCGACACCCGGCACATATTCCTTCGGAACCGTGCCGCCGACAATGCGGGACTCGAAGGAATAGCCCTCGCCAGCTTCGGTCGGGCTGATTTCCAGCTTGACCTCTGCGAACTGGCCGGAGCCGCCCGACTGCTTCTTGTGGGTATAGGTGTGTTCGATCTTGTGGCTGATGGTTTCGCGGTAGGCCACCTGCGGCGCACCGATATTCGCTTCAACCTTGAATTCGCGCTTCAGGCGGTCAACCAGGATGTCGAGATGGAGTTCGCCCATCCCTTTCATGATGGTCTGGCCCGATTCCAGATCGGTTTCGACGCGGAAGGACGGGTCCTCCGCAGCCAGGCGCGCCAGGCCCTGGCTCATCTTTTCCTGGTCAGCCTTGGTCTTGGGTTCCACGGCAATCTCGATCACGGGATCGGGGAAGGTCATGGTTTCCAGAACCACCGGCTTTTGCTGGTCGCACAACGTGTCGCCCGTCGTGGTTTCCTTCAGGCCGGCCAGCGCGATGATGTCGCCAGCGGCGGCCCAGTCGATTTCCTCGCGCGAGTTCGAGTGCATCATCATCATGCGCCCGACACGTTCCTTCTTGCCCTTCGTGGCGTTCAGGATCTGACCGCCCTTCTCGACAATGCCGGAATAGATGCGCATGAAGGTCAGCGAGCCGACGAACGGGTCGTTCATGATCTTGAAGGCCAAGCCTGCAAAAGGCTGCCCATCATCGGCCGAGCGCGGAATGTTGCGCGTCTCGGTCTCGTCCTTCGGGTCGAAGCCCATATAGGCAGGCACGTCCAGCGGGCTGGGCAAGTAATCGGTCACGGCGTTCAGCAACGGCTGGACGCCCTTGTTCTTGAACGCCGAGCCGGTGCAGACCGGCACGAAATCCAGCGCCAGCGTGCCCTTGCGGATCAGGCGGTGCAGCGTTTCAGTGTCGGGCTCGTTGCCTTCAAGATACTGCTCCATGACATCATCGTCCTGTTCGACAACGATCTCGATCATGGTGGCGCGCCATTCGTCGGCCATATCCTTCAACTCGTCACGGATGGGCTGACGGGTCCACGTCGCGCCGAGGTCCTCGCCGCGCCAGGTCCATTCTTCCATCTCGATCAGGTCGATGATGCCTTCCAGCTTGTCTTCTGCGCCGATCGGCAGTTGGATCGCCAGCGGGGTCGCCCCGGTGCGGTCCTTGATCATCTTCACGCAGTTGAAGAAATCGGCGCCGATCTTGTCCATCTTGTTGACGAAGACGATGCGCGGCACCTTGTAGCGATCGGCCTGACGCCACACGGTTTCGGTCTGCGGCTCGACACCGGCATTGCCGTCCAGCAGGCAGATCGCGCCGTCGAGCACGGCCAGCGAACGTTCGACTTCAATGGTGAAGTCAACGTGGCCGGGGGTGTCGATGATGTTGAAACGGTGCTTCTCACCCGTATGGCTTTCACCATCAACGGTGTTCGCCCAGAAGGTGGTGGTCGCAGCAGAGGTGATCGTGATGCCACGCTCTTGTTCCTGCTCCATCCAGTCCATGGTGGCGGCGCCATCGTGAACTTCACCGATCTTGTGCGACTTGCCCGTGTAAAACAGGATGCGCTCTGTCGTCGTGGTCTTGCCCGCGTCGATATGCGCCATGATCCCGAAATTCCGGTAGCGCTCTAGGGGGTAATCGCGTGCCATGATATTGGTCCTCAGGCTTGCAGAATTGACTGGATCACCAGCGATAGTGGCTGAATGCCTTGTTGGCATCAGCCATCTTGTGAGTGTCTTCCCGCTTTTTCACGGCAGACCCGCGCGAGTTGACGGCATCGACCAGCTCGGCGGCCAGGCGCTCTTCCATCGTGTTCTCGTTGCGGGCGCGGGCGGCCTTGATGAGCCAGCGGATCGCAAGCGCTTCGCGACGGATGGGGCGCACTTCGACGGGCACCTGGTAGGTGGCCCCGCCAACGCGGCGCGAGCGCACCTCGACCGACGGCTTTATGTTGTCGAGTGCTTCGTGGAACACTTCGATCGGGGCGCGTTTCAGCTTGCCTTCGACGCGGTCCATCGCGTTGTAAACGATCGATTCGGCGGCGGACTTCTTGCCGTCGATCATCAGGTTGTTCATGAATTTCGACAGCACCTTGTCGCCGAATTTGGCGTCGGGCAGGATTTCGCGCTTTTCAGCGGCGTGACGACGAGACATCTGGACTTCTCCTTACTTCGGACGCTTCGCGCCATATTTCGAACGGCGCTGCTTGCGATCCTTGACGCCTTGCGTATCCAGAACGCCGCGCAGAATGTGGTAACGCACGCCGGGAAGGTCCTTGACACGACCACCGCGGATCAGCACGACCGAGTGTTCTTGCAGGTTGTGCTTTTCGCCGGGGATGTAGCTGATGACCTCGTACCCGTTGGTCAGGCGCACCTTGGCGACTTTCCGCATGGCCGAGTTCGGCTTCTTCGGCGTGGTGGTATAGACGCGCGTGCAAACGCCACGCTTCTGGGGACACTGCTCCAGGTGCATGGACTTGGAGCGCTTCACTTTTGGCTGCCGCGGCTTGCGGATCAGCTGTTGGATCGTTGGCATTCCGGTTCTTCCCGTTTCAACCCGTTTTCATGGCGCTTGTGGCGCCTCTCATTGCTGCGCCCAATCCCCGAAAGGCAGAACGCATAATACCGCTTGCGCCCCTTGCATCGGGGCGCCGCGGTGGAATTCCAGAGGATCGGGGCGCTTGGCCCGGATCTTGACCGCTACTAATCTGAGTCGCACCATGGCGCGGGACGGACCTTTGCCGGGTGGATTGAGGGGCGTATAGGTGGAGTCGCGGGGGTTGTCAACACTCGCCGGGCGCACGTGTCAGAGACGTGTTTGCAGCCATGGCACGGCGGCGCGCGCGGCCTTCGCGGTAAAGCGTATACACGCCTGTCACGACCACGATCGCGCTGCCGACAAAGGTCAGCGGGGTCGGCCATTCCGACAGCACGACCCAGCCCAGAACCAGCGCCGCCAGCAGCGCCGCATATCGAAACGGGGCGACGAAGGTCAGCTCTCCGGTGCGCATGGCGAGGATGACGAGGTAATAGCCCAGAACCGTGAAAATTACGGTGCCCCCCAGCCAGCCCCATGACAGCGCGGTGGGCATGATCCATGTTTCTGTCATGGACCCGAGCGCGCCCAACAACGTGACCCCCATCGCGGTTGTCAGCGCCACCATGCTGGACGGCACGCCCTTGGCCATGACCCGCGTGGTCAGGTCACGCAGCGTGACCATGGCCACGCATGACAGCGCATAAACCGACGCTGCCGTGAAACTGTCGGTGCCCGGTCGGACGATCAGCATGACCCCGGCCATGCCGCACAGAATCGCCGATAGCCTGCGCCAGCCCAAGGGTTCATGCAGGAACAGATAGGCCGCCGCCGCGACAGTCAGCGGCACCACCTGGATGATCGCGGTAATCGCGGCCAAGGGCATATCGAACAACGCCTTGAAGAAGAAAAACGCAGCCCCCATTTCCGCCACCGAGCGCAGGGCCAGAAACCAGCGATCCCGCGGCACAAGCCCGCTGATCGTGGCGCGCTGGGACCAGAGCAGCGCCGCGAAAATCAACGACACCACCACCCCGCGCATGGTGATGATCTGGAACATGCCAAGACTGTCACCCAGCAGTTTCAGGAACGTGTCATTCACCGCGAACGCGCTGGACCCGGCCATCATGAACACGGCCGCGCGCATGTTGTC
>JAAAPG010000156.1 GCA_009908405.1 Alphaproteobacteria bacterium
CGTGCGCCGCAAGGGCCGCGTTTACGTCATCAACAAGACCCAGAAGAAATTCAAGGCACGTCAGGGCTGATATTTCGCCCCGGCTTGTCGCGATTTGGCGCCGCTCTGTCGTTCAGGGCGGCGTTTTTCTGTGTCGGTTCAGTAGTCCAGCACCATGTCAGACCCATTGCCAGATCCCGCCTCGGCGCCCGTGTTGCACCTGTCCGACCGCCCGGACTGGCGGTATCTGCTGCGCGATTTCTACGAATTGTATCGGCACCTGCCCGCCGGCGGCAGCGCCAAGATCCGCGCGCATCAACGCGGGGTGCGTGAACGCATTGCAAAGGTCATCAAGGCCAATCCGCCGGTTGCCGATATGCCGCCGCTGGAAAAGCCCGTCACCAAGCATTTCCGCCGCGCGCTCGACAAGGGCCGCGAAGCACGGCACGCGGCCTTTATCCGCACCATCGACGCGGTCCATGACAAGCTGCGTTGGCAATACGGGTATGAGAAAGTGCCGCGCGGGCTGGAACGCAAATTCGCCTATGCCGAATTGGTCGGCCCGACCGGCCCCGTCGTCACGGATGAAGTAATCCTGGGCCTTGTGCTGTTCGCGCCCGGCTGCACCTACCCGGCCCACGCGCATGACGGCATTACCGAAAGCTACCTGTGCCTGTCCGGCGCGGTGTCGGAAAACGACCAAGGGGTGTACGCGCCCGGATCGCTGATCTTCAACCAGCCGGGGCAGTTGCACCGCATCACCGTGGCCGACCACGAACCGTCCCTGCTGGCCTATGCGTGGATGGGTGCGACCGACAAGCTGGCCAACCAGAAGATGGTGTTCAGCCGCGCGCCGAAGCCTGCGCGCTAGAGCGGGTCGCGTTCATTCGCATTCACGCATCCCACTCCAACCTGTTATGATCGCACGTCTTTGTGCGCAAAACCGGGAACCACTTTTGCGCGACATGCTCTAGCCTTCGACAAAGCGGATCAATCGCGGCAGGCAAAGCCGTTTCAGGTCGTAGTTTTCCACGATGGTCTTGCGCGCGGCCGCGCGGCGCGCGGCGAAGCGTTCGGGGCTGGCCAATGCCGCGATCAGCGCCTCGGACCATGCGTCGACGTCGAAGAAATCCACCAATTGACCGTTCACGCCATCGACCACCACCTCTTCCACCGGGGCGGTGCGCGACGCGATGACATGCGCGCCCATGGCCATCGACTCCAGCAGCGACCAGGACAGCACGAAGGGGATGGTCAGATACGCATGGGCGCGCGAAATCTGCATCAGCGTGACGTAATCGCGGTAGGACACGCGGCCCAGGAAATGCACGCGGTCAAGCCCCGGCGTGCCCGCGATTTCGGACAGGAACCGCTCTTTCCATGTGCCTTGCGGCGGGGGCATGCCGTAGCTGACACCATCCCCGCCAATGATAATCACCTGCGCGCCGGGCCGCGCGGCCAGGATCTGCGGCAGGCTGCGGATAAAGATATGCGACCCGCGATAGGGTTCGATATTGCGGGTGACATAGGTCAAAACCTCGTCGCCCGCCCGCAAGTGCCGACCATTGGGCAGGGTGAACCGCGCGGCCCGATCAGGCCGTAACGTATCGATATCGACCCCGTCATGGGTGATCGTGATCTTGGCACGAAGCTCGGACGGAAAGGTGTCTGCCTGAAATTCTGTCGGCGACAGCGCGGCATCGGCCTGCACCATGGACAGCGCCAGATGCGCCTGTCGCGCCACGACCGGAAAGCCCGCAAAAGGGTCATCTTGGCTGAATTCGGGGTCGAACCCCACGTCCAGGCCGTTGGTGCCATAGTAGAATTCGGCATAGACCAGCAGGCGTGCCTTGGGAAACACCTCTTGCAGGAAGAGCGTTTCGCCCCAACCCGAGTGCCCGAAGATCACATCGGGCACGAACCCCATCTTGTCGCGCAGTTGTGTTGCCGCGCGCGCGACCCTGTGCGCCCGGTCGGTCATGGCCATGTAGGTCGTGGCCAGCCGCGCTTGCCCCGGTTTGGGCAGCGGGTCCGGCGTGGGGTAGCGATAGGTCTGGACAGGGCTTTGTTGTTGGTTGCCCTCTGCGGTCAGGGCGACAACCTGATGCCCGCGCGCGGCCAAAGCGGGGGCCAGATGCTTGAACTGCGCCGGAAAATTCTGGTGGACGAACAGAATCTTCACGCGCGCGCCCCGTCAGTCCGCGCCGATGGCGGTCATGTCGAAGGCGGCGGCCAGCAATGCCTTTGTGTAGGCGTGCTGCGGCGCATCGAACACCTGGTCCACCGGCCCGCTTTCCACGACATCGCCCTGCTGCATGACCACCACCTTGTGCGACAGCGCGCGGACCACGCGCAAATCGTGGCTGATGAACAGGTAGGCCAGCCCGTGACGGCGCTGCAACTCGCGCAGCAGTTCGACAATCTGCACCTGCACGGTCATGTCCAGCGCCGAGGTCGGTTCATCCAGCACCAGCAGCTTGGGCCGCAGGATCATGGCGCGCGCGATGGCGATGCGTTGGCGTTGCCCACCGGAGAATTCGTGCGGGTAGCGTTCCATCGTGGCGGGGTCCAGGCCGACCTCTGTCATGATCTCCGCCACAAGTTCGCGTTCCGACTTGCCGGTCGGAATCCCGTGCACGCCCAGCCCTTCGGCGATGATCTGCTCGACCGTCATCCGGGGGCTGAGGCTGCCGAACGGGTCCTGGAACACGATCTGCACGTCGCGGCGCAGCGCCCGCAGTTCGGTCGATTTGCGCCCCTGAATGTCGGTGCCGTCAAACCAGATCGGACCTTCGCTGGAAATGAGCCGCAGGATGGCCAGCGCCAGCGTGGTCTTGCCCGACCCGGATTCGCCCACCACGCCCAGGGTTTCGCCGGCGCGCAGCGTCAGGCTGGCGCCGTTCACGGCTTTCACATGCCCCACGGTACGGCGCAGGAACCCGCGCGTGATGGGAAACCAGATGCGCAGGCTGTCGGTGCGCAGCACCTCTGCCGCGCCGTCGGGCACGGGGGCAGGCTGGCCCGCCTGCTCGGCGGCCAGCAGCTTGCGGGTATAGGGGTGTTGCGGGGTGTCGAAAATCTGCGCCGTTGGCCCCTGTTCGACAATCTCACCCGCCTGCATGACGCAGACGCGATCGGCAAAACGGCGCACGATGTTCAAGTCATGCGTGATGAACAGCAGGCTCATCCCCTCGGCGCGTTTCAGATCGACCAGCAGTTGCAGGATCTGCGCCTGGATTGTCACGTCCAGCGCGGTGGTCGGCTCATCCGCCACCAGCAATTCGGGGCCGTTGGCCAGCGCCATGGCGATCATCACGCGCTGGCGCTGCCCGCCCGACAGTTGGTGCGGATAGGCCGACATGCGGGTTTCGGCGTCGCGAATGCCGACGGTGTTCAGCAGGTCCAGCACGCGGTTGCGGGCCGCCGCCCCCGACAGGCCCTGGTGCAGCGACAGGCTTTCCGCGATCTGCTTTTCGATCGTGTGCAGCGGGTTGAGCGAGGTCATCGGCTCCTGGAAGATGAAGCTGATATCGTTGCCGCGCACTTGCCGCAGCTTGGCATCGGACGCGCCGGTCAGCTCATCGCCCTTGAAAGCGACCGAACCGGAGACCTGCGCCGCATCCGGCAACAACCCCACGCAGGACAGCGCGCTGACGGATTTGCCCGACCCAGACTCGCCCACGATTGCCACGGTTTCGCCCTTGTCCACGTGGAAGGACACGCCGCGCACCGCGCGCACGGGATGGCCGTCCTGCATGAAGGTCACGTTCAGGTCGTTGACATCCAGCAGGGTCATTTGAACGTCTTTCTGGGGTCGAACGCATCGCGCACCCCTTCAAAGATGAACACCAGCAGCGACAGCATGATCGCGAAGGTGAAAAACGCCGAAAAGCCCAGCCACGGCGCTTGCAGGTTGTTCTTGGCCTGAAGCGTCAATTCCCCAAGGCTTGGGGCCGAGGATGGCAGGCCGAAGCCAAGGAAATCCAAAGCCGCAAGCGAGCCGATGACCCCGGTGATGATGAAGGGCAGGAAGGTCAACGCACGCAGGAATTCGGCGCGCACCACGCCGACAAGTCCGGTCCAGCCGAACAGCGTCATCAGGAACACCAATAACCAGAAATTCATCGCCACCATGCTGGAAATGATGATGATGATGTAGATGGACGGGACCGAATTCCACAGCTCGATCACGCGCTGGAACAGCAGGTCCAGCACCCCGCCGAAATAGCCCTGCACCGCCCCGGCCGCGACCCCGATGACCGAACTGAGCACCGTCACGACAATGGCAAAGCTGATCGACAGGCGGAACCCGTAGATCACCCGCGCCAGCACGTCGCGCGCGGTGTCATCGGTGCCCAGCAGGTGCCGGTCATCGGGCGGCGAGGGCGCGGCGCGGCCAATGTCGTTGACGGTGTCGTAGCTGTAGGGGATGGGCGGCCAGACCATCCAGCCCGGGGTGATCTCTGCCCCGTCCACGATGCCGGTTTCGGCTTGGGCCGTGGCCTCTGCCGGGTCATCGAAGCAGAAATCGGACCCGCCCGCGCGGATCAGGCACTGCACCACCGGGTCGGTATATTGCGCTTCGGTGCGAAAATCGCCGCCGAACGTGGTTTCAGCGTAGAAATTGCCGATGGGGAAGTAATACGCGCCTTGGTAGTTCACGATGATGGGCCGGTCATTGGCGATGAACTCGGCAAAGAGCGACACGACATACAGCGTGCCAAGAATGACCAGCGACCAGAAGGCGCGCTTGTTGGCGCGGAAATTGCCCCAACGGCGTTGGTTCAGGGCCGACAGCGCGAAGCGGCGCTTCGGCGCCGTCATGGAATCCGGCAGGAAATTGGTCTGGTCCATGGCGTCAGGTCTCTCGCGACTCGAAATCAATGCGCGGGTCGATCCAGACATACATCAGGTCCGAAATCAGCCCCACGACCAGCCCCAGCAAGCTGAACACGAACAAGGTGCCGAACATGACCGGGTAGTCGCGCGCGACCACGGCTTCGAACCCCAAACGGCCCAAACCGTCGAGCGAGAAGATCGTCTCGATAATCAGCGACCCGCCGAAGAAAACGCCCACGAACACCGCCGGAAACCCCGCGATCACGATCAGCATCGCGTTGCGGAACACATGGCCATACAGGACGCGGTTTTCCATCAGCCCCTTGGCGCGCGCGGTCATGACGTATTGCTTGCGGATTTCGTCCAGGAAGCTGTTCTTGGTCAGCAGCGTCAGCGTGGCAAAGGCCGAAATGGTGGAGGCGATAACCGGCAGCGTGATGTGCCACAGGTAATCCAGAATCTTGCCGACGGGGGACAGCGTATCCCAGACCTCTTGTGGCGATGTCAGGCCGCGCGCGGGGAATATCTGGTAATACGACCCGCCCGCGAACAGCACCAGCAGCAGGATCGCGAACAGGAAACCGGGGATGGCGTAGGCCACGATGATCAGGCCCGATGTGAACGTGTCGAACCGCGTGCCGTCGCGCGTGGCCTTTCGTATGCCCAAGGGGATGGACACGGCATAGGCGATCAGCGTGGACCACAGCCCCAGAGAGATCGACACGGGCAGTTTTTCCGCCACCAGATCGACCACGGAAATGGACCGGAAATAGCTCTCGCCGAAATCGAATTGCAGGTAGTTCCACATCATGTGCAGGAACCGCTCGACCGGCGGTTTGTCGAAGCCGAATTCGCGCTCCAGCTCTTCGATGAATTCCGGCGGCAGGCCACGTGCGCCCTGGTAGCGCTCGTTTTCCATGGCGCCCGCGTTGACATCGGCCCCGGCCCCGTCGAACGCGCCGAACACGTTGCCCTGCCCTTCCATGCGGGCGATGACCTGTTCAATTGGCCCGCCGGGCACGAATTGCACCAGGAAGAAGTTTATCAGCATCACCCCCAGAAGCGTGGGGATGATAAGCAACAGGCGGCGCGCGATATAGGCGCTCATGGGTTACCTCAGCGCGCCGGCGTCGCGCAGCTCGGCGCCGCGCTCGGCATCATACCACCAGAAATCCAGCTCGCCGGTGGAAAAGGGCGGGATGGTTTCGGGGTGTTTGTACATATCCCAATAGGCCACCCAGACGGTATCGTTATACCATGCGGGCACCATTATCAGCTCATGCCGCAGCGCGCGGTCCAGCGCGATCAAGGCGGCGTCGCGTTCTTCCGGGGTGGGCGCGTTCAATGACGCGTCGATGATCGCATCCACCAACGGGTTGGCCAGCCCGGCCGGGTTGAACAGGCTGAATTCGGCGGTTTCCGACCCGTAGCGCTGGTGCAGCCCGGTGCCGGTATCCATGAACGCGCCATACTGGTCGAAAATCATGTCGTAATCGCGGTTGCGGCGGCGGTCGGTGAATTGCGCGGCGTCGATCTTCTGGAATTGTGCATCAATCCCAAGCAGCCGCAGGTTCTGGGTGAAGGTCTCGACAATCGATTCCATGGTCGCGGACCCGGCGGAGGACAGCGGTATCTCGATCACCATTTGCTGCCCTGCGGCGTCGCGCAGCGCGCCCGCGTCATCCACGACCCAGCCCGCATCCTCCAGCAAACCCTTGGCGCGGCGGATGTTGCGGCGGTCGGCCAGCCGGTCGGCGCTGGACGTATGCGGTAGCCGCGCCGGTTCCGTCAGCATGTCGGGCGGGACCAGGTCGCCCAAGCGTTCCAGCAGCGCCAGTTCCAACCCTTCGGGCGCCCCCTCGGCTTGCAACCGGGTGCCCTGGGTGTAGGACGCGCGCGGCTTGAACAACCCGTATTGCAGGGTTTCATTCGTCCATTCAAAGTTGAAGGCCAGCGAGATCGCCTCGCGGACACGCGGATCGCTGAAAATCTCGCGCCCAAGGTTGAACACGAAGCCGGTGGGCGTGGCTGGCAGCCCGGTCGGCAACTCGTCCCGAACGACATGGCCGCGGTCGATTGCCGGGAAATCATACCCGGTGGCCCATTGGCGCGAGTTATTCTCGGCCCGGAAGGTGTAGATGCCGCTCTTGAAGCCTTCGAAGGCGGCGGCGCCATCGGCAAAATACTCGATGCGGATTTCATCGAAATTATGCCGGCCGACATTATTCGGCAGGTCGGCGGCCCAGTAATCGGGGTTGCGTTTGTAGGTGATCGAGCGGTTCACCTCGAAACTGTCCAGCATGTAGGGGCCAGAGCCGGGCGAAATCTCCATGCGCGATTCGTCCAGCCGCGATCCGGTTTCCTCGTACCAATTCTTGGAAAACACCGGCGTGCTGCCCACCTGGTCGATAAGCGAGCGGCGCGAAATCCCGTCGGCGAAGGTGAATTTCACGCGGTGGTCGTCCAGCACCTCCACGCTCAGCACCCGCTGGCTGACCGCTTGGCTGTAGGATGGCAGCCCCTGTTCGATGAACAGGTTGTGGCTGAAGGCAACATCCTGCGCGGTCACGGGCGTGCCGTCCGAAAACCGCGCCTCTGGCCGCATGTGGAAGATGACCCATTCCTTGGTCATCGGATATTCGACCGTATGCGCCAGCAGCCCGTAATATTCGCCATACGCATCTGCCGGGGCCATGCCGCCGCCCATGGGTTCAGATGTTTCCAGCAGGCTTTCATACATGGACGACGACAACGCCCCGGCGCGTCCCTTGCGGGT
>JAAAPG010000155.1 GCA_009908405.1 Alphaproteobacteria bacterium
CGAGTTCATGACCAGCCCGTCCACCTTGTTGCGATCATAGCGTTTCAGCCGCAAATAGCTGGCGGCAACGGTCGTGATCGTGCCGGATGTGCCGATGATCTGGAACGCCTTGTGCGGGGTTGCGTCCGCGTAGGGCGTGAACGCTTCGAGCTGTTCTTCAAAATACCAGCTCATCAAGGCGAAACGCGCGGCGTCGTCGTCGACATCGGCGAAATAATCTTTCAACGTGGCCACGCCCAAGGGCACGCTGATCCAGTCGACCACGCGGGGCTTGTCCGGCGCCGGGTCGCGGTTGAACGCGCCTTTATACATGGACAGGATCGCATTTCGGCGGGCCTCTGGCGCGACCCGCGACAGGTCGATCCAGACCAGTTCTGTCGACCCACCGCCAATGTCGATCACCAAAAGCTGCTCGGTATCCGGCGCGACAAGCGACGCGCAGGACACGACAGCCAGCCGCGCCTCTTCTTCGGAGGTGATGATGTCCAGCTTCAACCCGGTTTCACGTTGTGCCCGGCGAATGAAATCGCGGCTGTTGCGCGCCCTGCGGCAAGCCTCGGTAGCGACCAGACGCATGGAGCGCACATCATGGCGTTCCAGCTTGGACCGGCAAATGCGCAACGCCTGAAGCGTGCGCTGCATGGGGCGATGCGACAGCAGGCCAGAGCTTTCCAGCCCTGTGCCCAGCTCGACGGCCTTTGAAAAGCTGTCCACCACTTCGAACTGCGCGCCTTTGGGGCGGGCAATCAACATGCGACAGCTATTTGTTCCCAGGTCCAGCGCCGCATAAAGCTGCGCAGAACCGGGGGGGCGCGGGGCCTTTGCCGATGTCCGGGCCGCCTTGGGCGGGCCTTGGTCTGGTGTCAGGGGCGTGCCCGCGCCTGCGGGACGCTGGGGCGCCATGTATCGCCCTCCAATTCATGTTACACATAAGGTAGTCCAGCACTGCCCCTTGCGCAAGGCTTTGCGTTGCGTCGCACACGGCGCGGCCAAGGTCGGTTTTCGCATCGGGTGCGTTGCGGGCACAGGGTAGAAGGTGCTGAACTGGCCGAAGGTGGATAGATCATGGCGCAGCTTGTCATCGTATATTGGCGCGACATCCCCGCTCAGGTGATCGTCGGCAAGGGCCGTCGCGCGCAGAAGGTGCAATTGTCCGAGCGGTTCGAGCAGGCGATTGACCGTTGTGCCATGAAAGTCGGCGCCAGGGATGCCGATGCGTACCTCGCCGATTGGCGCAAAGCCGATCCCGTCGAGGTCGCTGGCAGCGACGAAGATGTCGCAACCGCCACGGCGGCGGATCTGGAAGCGGCGTATGACGCCGCCAGGTTGCGCGCGCTGATCGCCAATAATGGCTGGGCATAGGCGCGGGTCGTGGCACGGTTCTGGCTTGGGGAGAGCATTATGGCGCTATTGAATTTCCGTCGTCCGGTTGAAACGGTGACGCCACAGAATGGCGCGGTCGAGGCACTGATGCAGGGCTTCTCGATGGAAGTGATGCCGCGCACTGCCGAGAAGATCGACGATTTTCGCGCGCTTTTGCCCTTGGGCACGCGCGTCTACATTGCCCATATCGAGGGCACGCCGATTGCCGACATGGTCGCCACCGCCGCGCGTCTGCGCGCCGAGGGGATGGAGCCGATGCCGCATTTCCCCGCGCGCATCATCCGCGACCGGGCCGAGGCCGCCGACTGGGTGGACCGCTACCGGTCCGAAGCGGATGTGCGCCAGGCGCTGATGCTGGGCGGCGGTGTGTCTGCCCCGGTCGGGTTTTACGCCGATTCCATGCAATTGCTGGAAACCGGGCTTTTCGACGGGTTCGACCGGCTGCATGTCGCTGGCCACCCGGAGGGCAATCGCGACATCGAACCCGCCGGGCAGGACAGTATTGTCATGCATGCGCTGCGCTGGAAGCAGGATTTCGCGCGCAGCACCGGCGTGGATATGGCCATCGTCACGCAATTCGCGTTCGAAGCCGCGCCGATCATCGCCTGGTGCGACCGGTTGCGCGATCAGGGCATTACATTGCCGGTGCATCTGGGTGTGGCCGGGCCTGCCAAGCTGCAAACCCTGATCAAGTTCGCCGTCGCCTGCGGGGTCGGCCCGTCGCTGAAAGTGCTGCAAAAGCGCGCCAAGGACGTGTCGAAACTGTTGTTGCCGTTCGAGCCGACCGAATTGGTGCAGGATTTGGCCGCGCAAAAGGCCGCGCATCCCGATTTCGCGGTGGATCGGCTGCATTTCTTCCCGCTGGGCGGTATCAAGACCAATGCCACCTGGACAACCACCCATGGCGGCGCCAGCGCGCGCCCCGGCCTGTAACCCTTAGTCCCTGGAACGCCCATGACCCGCACTGTCATCGAATCCGCCACCAAGACCGTCATCATCGGTTTTGACGAACCGTTCTGCGTGATCGGTGAGCGCATCAACCCCACCGGTCGCAAGAAACTCGCGGCAGAGCTTGAACTGGACGATTTTTCGACCGTCGAGCGTGACGCGCTGGAGCAGGTCGCTTGCGGTGCGAACGTGCTGGATATCAATTCCGGCGCGGTGTTTTCCAACAAGATGGCCGAAGACCCGCGCTATGCCGACAATAACTTTGTCGAGCCGCCGTTGATGAAAGCGCTGTGTGAAAAGGTGCAGGCGCTCGTCGATGTGCCCTTGTGCATCGATTCGTCCGTGCCGGCCGCGCTGCGGGCGGGGCTGGAAACCTGTAACGGGCGGCCCTTGCTGAATTCCGTCACCGGAGAAGAAGAGCGGCTGGAAGCGATCCTGCCGCTTGTCAAGAAATACAACGTGCCGGTCGTGGCGATTTCCAATGACGATACCGGCATTTCCGAAGATCCGGATGTGCGTTTCGCCGTGGCCCGGAAAATCGTTGAGCGTGCCGCCGATTACGGCATTCCCGCGCATGATATCGTTGTGGACCCGTTGGTCATGCCCATCGGGGCCATGGCCACGGCGGGTCACCAGGTGTTCACGCTGGTGCGGCGGTTGCGCGACGAGTTGGGCGTGAACACGACCTGCGGCGCGTCGAATATCAGCTTTGGTCTGCCCAACCGCCACGGGGTGAACGCGGCATTCCTGCCCATGGCCATCGGCGCGGGCATGACAAGCGCCATCATGAACCCGGTGCGCGCGCAGGAAATGGAAGCGATCCGCGCGGCCAACCTGCTGATGAACCATGACGCGAATGGCGGGGCATGGATCGGGCTGACGAAGGTCATGGATGCGATGACGGACGGCACCACCTTTGCCGAGGCGTCACGCGCCGCGATGGATGCGGGCGCGCGCACGGGCGGGCGGCGCGGCGGACGACGCGCGCGCGGCTGATACCCCCTGGACCGCGAAAAAGCCCGCCCAAGTTACCTTGGGCGGGCTTTTTGTTTGCCGCGGACGGCGATGGTCAGCTTGCGCTGACCGCGCTTTTCTTTTCATCCGCATAGATCAGAAGCGGCTTTGCGTCTGACGTGACGGCCTCGTCATTCACCACCACTTCGCTGACATTGTCCAAACCCGGCAGGTCGAACATGGTGTCGAGCAGGATGTCCTCCATGATCGAGCGCAACCCGCGCGCACCGGTCTTGCGCGCGATGGCGCGTCTGGCGATGGCGCGCAGGGCTTCGTCGGTGAAGGTCAGGTCCGCGCCTTCGATATCGAACAGCTTCTGGTATTGCCGGACCAGTGCGTTCTTGGGTTCGGTCAGGATGGTGACAAGCGCGTCTTCATCCAGATCGGTCAGGGTCGCGGTCACCGGCAGGCGGCCGACGAATTCCGGGATCAGGCCGAATTTCAGCAGGTCTTCGGGTTCGAGCGCTTGCAGGCGGTCGCCAATCGTCGATTCGTTCTCGTCCTTCACATCGGCCCCGAAGCCGATGGCCGACCCTTTGCCGCGCTGCGCGATGATCCGATCCAGACCCGCGAATGCCCCGCCGCAGATGAACAGGATGTTGGTCGTGTCCACTTGCAGGAATTCTTGTTGCGGATGTTTTCGCCCACCTTGTGGCGGCACCGCGGCGACGGTGCCTTCCATCAGCTTCAGAAGCGCCTGCTGCACGCCTTCGCCCGAGACATCACGGGTGATGGAGGGGTTGTCGGATTTGCGGGTGATCTTGTCGACCTCGTCGATATAGACGATGCCGCGTTGCGCGCGTTCGACATTGTATTCGGACGCTTGCAGCAGTTTCAGGATGATGTTCTCGACATCCTCGCCGACATACCCCGCTTCGGTCAGGGTGGTGGCGTCTGCCATGGTAAAGGGCACGTCCAGAATGCGCGCCAGCGTTTGCGCCAGCAAAGTCTTGCCGCAGCCTGTCGGGCCGATCAGCAGGATATTGGACTTCGACAGCTCCACCTCGCCGGATTTGCCGGAATGGTCCAGTCGCTTGTAATGGTTGTGGACGGCCACCGAGAGCACGCGCTTGGCCTGTTCCTGCCCGATGACGTAATCATCCAGAACATTGCAGATTTCGCGCGGTGTCGGCACGCCGTCGGTGGTTTTCAGCCCGCCGGATTTCGTCTCTTCGCGGATAATGTCCATGCACAATTCGACGCATTCATCACAGATGAACACGGTTGGACCCGCAATCAGCTTGCGCACCTCGTGCTGACTTTTACCACAAAAGGAGCAATAGAGCGTGTTCTTGCTGTCGGTTTCGGAAGTCGGCATCACTCACCTCTGTGGTCTGGTCTGCGATAGGTCATCATGTCTGGCGGGCCGTTTCGCGGCCTTCTTGCTTGAAAGCCTAGGTCACTCGCAAGGCAGGGACAATGCAAAACTGCATTGTCCGCCGCGTTTGCACGGCAAGGGGTTATCGACGCAGCAATCAAGCGGGCGTCGCTTCTGCGCGCGAGGTGACGATTTCGTCGACATGGCCCCAGTCCTTCGCTTCTTCCGGGGTCATCCACTTGTCGCGGTCCAGCGCGCGGCGGACGGTGTCGTAGTCCTGCCCGGTATGGCGCATGTAAAGCTGGTAGAAACGCTCGCGCGTCTGCTCGATATGGCGCGACTGGATCAGGATATCCTCTGCCGTACCTTGGCTGCCGCCAGAGGGCTGGTGAACCAGGAATTCCGAATTGGGCAGCGAGAAGCGCATGCCTTTTTCGCCGCCCAGCGCGATCACCGACCCCATGGAGGCCGCAAGCCCGCACACGAGCGTGGACACGGCGGGTTTGATATATTGCATCGTGTCGTAAATGCTCATCCCCGCGATGACGGATCCGCCGGGAGAGTTGATATACATGGAAATTTCCTTCGACGGATTCTCCGCTTCCAGGTGCAGCAACTGGGCCACGATCAGCGACGACATGCCGTCATGCACCGGGCCATTCACGAAGATGATGCGTTCCTTCAGCAGGCGCGAGAAAATATCATACGCGCGCTCGCCCCGGCTGGTCTGCTCGACCACCATGGGAACAAGGTTCATATAGGTTTCGACTGGATCGTTCATGGCGCCTGCTTTCCTCGTTGACCTGTCAAGGTCGGTGATACCGTCTATTGGTTGATTGAATCTTAGTGCTGCGCCGGGCCGGTCGCAAGGGGCGCACGGAAAGATTGCCTGTCATATGCCAGCGGCGGCAAAGATCGCGTCGATCATGGCCTGGTTGCCGCGCGACATTTCCAGCGGGCAGGCAAATGGCGTGCCGGTTTCGGCGCTGGCGGCAAAATTTTCCAGCATCGCTGCGTATTGGTTCACGTTGTTGAAGCGTTCCATGTGCAGGCGGCTTTGGGTCAGCCATGCGACGCGGCAATCGCCGTAAACGGCGCCGTTGAACGGGGCGGACAGTTCGATCCAGCCGTCCTGCCCGTGAAAGACCATGTGCTGGCGGCGCGTTTGCATCATGCCGCAGTAAAACGACATTGTGAAATCGGGGAAATCGGCCCAGACGCGGGCGAAAATGTCGACGCCGTTCTGATAGCGGATGTCCGATTGCAGGCGGGTCGGTTCCGCCCCTGTTGCCATGCGCGCGGTAATGCAGGGGTATACCCCCACATCGCGCAAACCACCGCCGCCCTTGGCCGGGTCATGGCGGATATTGCCAAGGTCGCGGTTGGTGTAGGTGAAGCAGCCTTCGATATGTTCCAACTGTCCGATGGCCCCTTGCGCCAACAAATCGCGCACCAATGCCCATTGCGGGTGATGGGCGACCATGAAGGCTTCGGCGATCAGCTTGCCGGTGGTGTCGCGCGCAGCGATCAGGCTGTCGATCTGGTCCGCTTTCAGGGCGATGGGCTTTTCGCACAGCACATGCTTGCCCGCCTGTGCGGCACGGATGGACCAGTCCACATGCATGTCATTGGGCAGGGGAATATAGACGGCATCGACCTGTGGATCGGCCAGCAGCGCGTCATAGCTGTCATGCACGCGCAGGGCCGGGGCCAGCGCCTGAAACGGTGCGGCCTTGGTTCCGTCGCGCGTGGCCAGTGCCACAAGTTCGGCCCCGCGCGCCAGTTGCATGGCCGGTGCCAGATCGGTCCGGGCGATCTTGGCCGCCCCCAGTATTCCCCAACGCATCTGCTTCCCTCCGCATGGTGGCGCTACCATACTGGCCATGACACCGGGGGCAAGGCATTGACGCTTGCGCAACCGGCGGCTAGGGCAAGGCGCAAGATGAAGGATTGTCCCTGATGAACCTGTTTACCGAATTTCGCGTTTGCGTGCTGGACGCGCTGGCCGCGCTGACCGCCCAAGGCACATTGCCCGAAGGGCTCGATTTCGCCAATGTCACGGTCGAACCCCCGCGCGACCCCGCCCATGGCGACATGGCGACGAATGCCGCGATGGTGCTCGCCAAGCCCGCGGGCTTGAAGCCGCGCGACATTGCAGAGGCGTTGGCCGCGCGTTTGCTGGGCGACCCGCGCATTGCCACTGCGGACGTGGCTGGGCCGGGCTTTCTGAACCTGCGGCTGGCGAATGCCGTCTGGGCGGGCGTGCTGGGCGACGTGCTGGCGCAGGGCGCGGATTTCGGCAAATCGACCATGGGGCAGGGGACCCGCGTGAATGTCGAGTTCGTCAGCGCCAACCCCACCGGCCCCATGCATGTGGGTCACACGCGCGGCGCCGTGGTGGGCGATGCGCTGTCGAACTTGCTGGCTTTTGCCGGTTATGACGTGACCCGCGAATATTACATCAACGATGGCGGCGCGCAGGTCGATGTTCTGGCGCGCTCGGCCTATGAGCGTTACCGCGAGGCGCATGGCCGCTCGCCCGAGATTGCCGAAGGGCTGTACCCCGGCGAATACCTGATCGCGGTGGGCGAGGCGCTGAAGGCCGAATTCGGCGACCAATTCCTGGATCAGCCGGAATCCGTCTGGTTGGAAACCATCCGCAACTTTGCCACCGAACGCATGATGGCCATGATCCGTGACGACCTGGCCGCCTTGGGCGTGCGGATGGATGTCTATTCGTCCGAGAAGGCGCTTTACGGCACCGGAGAGATCGAGCGCGCGATCGACAGCCTGCGCGCCAAGGGGCTGATTTATCGCGGCGTGCTGGAGCCGCCAAAGGGCAAGACCCCGGAAGACTGGGAGCCGCGCGAGCAGACGCTCTTCAAGATCG
>JAAAPG010000222.1 GCA_009908405.1 Alphaproteobacteria bacterium
GAACGCCGCAACGCCGAGGCCCAAGGCGACATGGACGTGGCGCTGGTCGAAGCGAATGCCGAGGCGCTGTTCAACGACCCCATGTCATGGGTCGGCGGGAACCCCGAAGGCGATGTCACGCTGGTCGAGTTTCTCGATTACAAATGCGGCTTCTGCAAACGCGCCCTGCCAGAGGTCGAGGCGCTGCTGGAACAGGACGACAATATCCGCGTGATCGTCAAGGAATTGCCGATTCTCGGACCGGAATCGGAACTGGCCGCGCGGTTTGCCATCTCGGTGCTCGACCTGGCCGGGCCGGACGCGTATGACAGCGTGCATGTCGAAATGATGGGCTATGACGGGGCGATCACGCCGGAATACCTGGAAGAGATCGCGGGCGATCAAGACCTCGCATTGGAAGAGATCGTCGCGCATATGGACAGCGACACCGTGACCAGTGTGATCGACAACAACCGCGCCTTGGCGCAGCGGTTGCAAATTTCCGGCACCCCGACTTTCGTGATGGGCGAGCAGATGATCCGGGGCTTTGTCCCGGCAGATGCGATGCTGGAAGCGGCCGCGGTCGCGCGGCAGTAACGCGCCTGACGCGCTGCCGATCAGGGGTCGCTTTCGCGGCCCCTTTTTCGTGCCGTGGCGGGCCTGTTCTTTGAGCATCGCCCGCCGGGCGGGCGCGCACCTGCCATGGGCCCCAAGGGTCAGGCCGCTTCGAGCGCCAGTGCAATCCCCTGCCCGCCGCCCACGCACATGGCGACCAGTGCCCGGCCCTTGCCCGCGCGCGCCAGACCATGCGCGGCCTTGACCGTCAGGATCGCACCGGTGGCCCCGACAGGATGGCCATGCGCGATTGCACCGCCGTCGAGGTTGGCGCGGGCGTGGTCGAACCCCAGCTCGCGGGCCACCACGAGGGCTTGGGCGGCAAAAGCCTCGTTCGATTCGATCAAGTCGAAATCGTCGATGGTCATTCCGGTCTGGGCCAGCAGCTTGCGCACCGCCAGCACCGGGCCATAGCCCATGCGGGCCGGGTCCACCCCGCTTTGCGCGGCGGCCATGACCCGCGCCATGGGCTGATGCCCCTCCGGCACCCTGCGCGCCAGCACCAGCGCCGCCGCCGCATCACCCAAGCCGCCGGAATTGCCTGCCGTAACGGTGCCGCCGGGCGCAAAAGCCGCGGGCAGCCGCCCCAGCAGCTTGGCAGAGGTGGCGCGCGGTCCCTCATCCGTGTCGACAACCCGCCCTCCGGGCAGCTCAACCGGCACGATCTGCGCTGCCAGCCGCCCCGAGTCCTGCGCCGCGCGCGCCCGTGCGTGGCTTTGCAGCGCGCAATCGTCCTGCGCGCCGCGCGTGATCTGGAACTCGCGCGCCAGCGTTTCCGCCGTCACCCCCAGCTTGACCCCGCCAAAGGGGCAATTCAGCGCGGCATCCAGCAGGTCGACGACCTGCGTGTCGCCCATTCGTTTGCCGAACCGCGCCGATTGCAACAGATGCGTGGTGCGGCTGATGGTTTCGACCCCGCCGACCAGCGCCACATCGGCCCCGCCCATGGCCAGCGCCTGCATTCCCTGCACAACCGCTTGCAGGCCAGAGCCGCAGAGCATGTTCACGTTGACGCCGCTGACCGTGTCCGGCGCGCCCGCGCCCATGGCCACGATGCGCGACAGATACAGGTCGTTGGGGTCCGACAGGCTGACCATGCCAAAGGCGCTGTGATCCACCCGGTCCGGCGCGATCCCGGACCGCGCCATCGCCGCGCGCGCAACATGGGTGCCAAGCTGCAAGGCCGACACCCCGGACAACCCGCCCCCGAACGTGCCGATCGGGCTGCGACAGGCCGAAAGGATGTATATGTCATTCATGCTGCGCCGCCTGCTTGTTTCCGACCGGTCGCATTTGAGCGACTGGGCGCGCGGCATTCAACCCCTGATTAACCAAATTGGAAACAACAACCTAAGATTGTTGCGCCTCGTCGAACATTGCATCCAGATCAAGCGAGGCGCGTTCGTTCAGATCGGCCTTGTGGCGCGTCAGGAACGTGTCGCAAGCCGTGCGCCCGGCCTCTTTCAACGTGTGCAGCAAATAGGGCGTGGGCGTCAGCTTGGTCGTGACCGACAGGCTGTTCATCAGAGCATCATCCGCGATCATGTGCAGCAGCACGTCTTTCATGGCGCCGCGCTCTACCCGGTTTTCCCCGATCATCCGCCTGACAAAGCGAATCGCGCGCAATTCGCGCAAAAGTGAGGAATTGAAACTGATCTCGTTGACCCGGTTCTGAATGTCTTGCGGGGTGGTCGGCACGTCGTCGCGGTAAAGCGGGTTGATGCTGACGACCAGGATATCATCGGGCAAATCTGGCGCGAATAGGGGAAACAGGGCCGGGTTGCCGGAATAGCCCCCATCCCAATAGGCTTGGGTGTCGCCCGTGGCGGGGTCCGCAATTTCGACCGCCTGGAACAATGTGGGCAGGGCAGCACTGGCCAGGATCACCTCCGGCGCGATATCCGACCCCGAGAACACCTTGATCTTGCCGCTGCGCACATTGGTGGCGGCAATGTGCAGCGCCGGCCCCTCGCCCGCGCAGACCTGATCGAAGGACAGCCCTTCGACGATTGGTTGTAGCGGATTGCGATAGAACGGCCCCAGCGCATAAGGGCTGGCAACCAGCGTTGCCGCATCCATGGCAGAGACCGGCATGACCCGTTCCGCCCATGTGTTCAGAACCCCGACCGAGGGCAGCGCCTGCGCAATCCAGCCTGTCAGCCGCAGATCGTGCACCGACCCAACCTTGTGCCACAGCTTGTCGAGCGCCGCGCGCCCGCCCGCGTGCCCGCCCTGCACCATGCCGGCCTTCAGCGCCGCCGCGTTCAGCGCGCCCGCCGAGGTGCCGGAAATCG
Organism: Alphaproteobacteria bacterium; assembly: GCA_009908405.1. Lineage (GTDB taxonomy): Bacteria > Pseudomonadota > Alphaproteobacteria > Rhodobacterales > Rhodobacteraceae > Roseinatronobacter. Next base: position 2,889 of record JAAAPG010000222.1, read on the forward strand.
CCGCGATCTCGATACCGTCCTCTTGCAGCAGCCGGTCCAGCACACCCCATGTGAACGCGCCATGCGCACCACCGCCTTGCAGCGCCAGATTGATCCGTTTGGTCATGCTCGTCCCTTGCCTGGATGCAACATTTGCGTGGTTCGGCTATGACACAAGGACGCGACAGCGCCAAGACAGCCCCCGCCAGAATGCGTTCAACAAGGGCGCGACGCCTTGATTCGCGGTGATGCATCGGGCGAAAGCAGCCATTTGGCCGCGATTTGCGCAAGAATCGGACGCTACACATTTATTTGTGGTTCCGATCCAGACCGCAGTCGGGCCCAGGATCGCGCAAAAGCGTGAGCGCAAAGCAGACCGGAATACAACAGTATACTGCCCTCGGACTGCCACGCTTCGAAGCATAATCGGATTCGTTTCACGCACATGGACTGACGTTCCGGTGAGCCGTCAGCGAGCGATGCGTGATTTCCCAAAGCGGCCCCAAGCCTGCACCTTGAGGACATGAAGCACGGCGCTTCACCGGGCCAAGCCCCGGACAAACCGAAGAAACCTTGAAAGGACTATCCTCATGAAACGCATCGTCGCAACCATCGCCATCGCCACCGCTTCCGTCGCAGGTTTTGCCGCGCCCAGCTTTGCAGGCTTCCTCAGCTCTTCCGACCAGGCACGGGTCGAACGCCTGACCGGCGTCGACGCCAGCAATCTGAGCGCATCGCAGGAAGCGTTCATCCACGGCATGATCGCGTCGGGTGAACTGTCCAAATCTGATGCTGCACAACGCATCCGCAACGTCATCGTCAACTGACCTGTCGTCCATCCGGGGTGCGCGCGATCCGACGCGCCCCCGGATCCTTTTGAAAGGGTCGATATCATGCAACCCAGTGTCGTTTTCGTCGCGCTGTTCATCACGCAGGCACAGGCGCAGACGGTCCAGCAGGTTTCACCCTATCCCATGCACGACACCGCGCATGTCGCGCTGACGGACACGCAGTGCCTGATCCTGACTTTGCCGGGCTTCGATCCGCAAACGCTGACACCGTCGCAGATTGCCAGGTTTCGGGCTACCATGGTCGATGGCAACCCGATCGCGATGACAGGCCGTGACGCGCGCCAGTCTTTGCCTGCCATGCCGCGCGCTCTTCCCTGACAGGCGATCATTTGCCCCACGATCACAGGGCCTGGGTCACAGCGCCGTCCAGCCGCCATCGACGGAAATCGTGGTGCCCGTGATCTGCGCTGCCGCATCGGAACACAGGAACACCGCGGTTCCGCCCATCTGCTCGACCGTGGCGAATTCGCCCGAGGGCTGACGCGCCAGCATCACCTCTTTGATGACCGTCTCGCGATCCATGTCGTGGGCCTTCATCTGGTCGGGGATCTGCTTTTCCACGATGGGCGTCAGCACGTAGCCGGGGCAGATCGCGTTGCAGGTCACGCCCTTGCCCGCCGCTTCCAGCGCGGTGGTCTTGGTCAGCCCGACAACACCGTGCTTGGCCGTGACATAGGCTGACTTGAAGGGGCTGGCGGTCAACCCGTGGGCCGACGCGATATTGACGATTCGCCCCCAGCCCTGCGCATACATCCCCGGCAGCGCCGCCGCAGAGGTATGAAACGCAGAGGACATGTTGATCGCGATGATCGCGTCCCATTTGTCACCCGGAAATTCTTCCAGCTTGGCGACATGTTGAATGCCCGCATTGTTCACCAGAATATCGCAGCCCCCGGCCTGCTCTATCAGCGCGCGACACTGGTCGCCCTTGGACATGTCGGCCTGAATATACCGCACCGGAACCCCGGTTTCGGCCGCGATTTCCCTGGCCAGAGCGTGGTCTTCCGCGTCATCGGTGTAGGAATTGAGCACGACATCCGCGCCCGCGCGCGCAAGCTCGCGTGCAATTCCCAGACCAATCCCCGAATTCGACCCGGTGACAATGGCGCGTTTTCCGGCAAGCTGCATGATCTCTCTCCTGTTTCGCTGCTACGCAGCATAACGGCTTGGCGGCGGGATGCCAGCCATGCCGGGGAACGGGATAAAAAAAGCGCCCGCACAAGGCGGGCGCAAGTCATTGAGGCAGGTTTCATACAGGCAAGAAACCTATCGAGCAGTACGGAATATATAACCCGTCCACACGAAGGTTCCAAGCTAAAAGTTTGAAAAGGCATGGAACGCACTGTAGCGTCGTCTGAAACGATGCCCCCGAATGACCCTGGAGAGACCGCCATGCAATCCCGTTTCGGCCCTGTTATCGCCGCTGTGTCCTGTGCCGTCCTGTATGTCACGGCACCGATCGCGACACGGGCAGAGCCGGCGCATGCCATAGCTATGTATGGCGACCCGGCCCTTCCCCCAGATTTTGCGCATTTGCCCCATGCCAACCCCGATGCCCCCAAAGGCGGGCGCATCGTTCAGGGCGAGGTGGGCAGCTTCGATTCGCTGAACCCGCATATCCTGAAAGGCAACGCGCCATGGCAGTTGCAGTACCTGGCCCATGAGGGGTTGATGGGCCGCTCCTGGGACGAGCCGTTCACGCTTTACGGCCTTTTGGCCGAATCGGTAGAGGTGGACGAGGACCGCGCATGGGTCGAATTCACCTTGCGGCCAGAGGCCCGATTCTCTGACGGCAGCCCCGTCACGGTCGAAGATGTGCTCTGGTCGTTCAAGACGCTCGGAACCGAAGGACACCCGCGCTATCACGGCACGTGGAACCGCGTCGCGAGCGCCGAACCCGTAGGCGACCGCGGCATCCGCTTTACATTCACCGAGCCCGACCGCGAATTGCCGCTGATCCTGGGCCTGCGCCCGGTGTTGAAGAAAGCGCAATGGGAGGGCGTGGATTTCGCCGACTCGGGCACGTCGATCATCCCGATCTCCAGCGCGCCCTATGTCGTGGACCGGTTCGAGGCCGGTCGCTCTGTCGTGCTGAAACGCAACCCCGACTATTGGGCCCGCGATCTGCCTTTCATGCGCGGGCAGGCCAATCTCGATGAAATTCGCATGGAATTTTTCGGCGACGGCACAGCCATGTTCGAGGCCTTCACCGCCGGCCTGCTGACCACGATGCGCGAAACCAGCGCCAATGCCTGGAACACACGCTACGATTTTCCCGCCGTGCAAGCGGGCGAGGTCGTGAAATCCGAAATCCCGCATCGCCGCCCGTCCGGCATTACCGGGTTCGTGATGAACCAGCGCAATCCCCTGTTCGCAGATTGGCGTGTGCGCGAGGCGATGATCCACGCGTTCAACTTCGAATATATCGCGCAGGTGATCAATGACGGACAGGATCCGCGCATCACCTCGTATTTCTCGAATTCCGAACTGGCGATGCGGCCCGGCGCGGCCGAAGGGCGCGTGGCCGAATTCCTGGCCCCCTTCGCGGACAGCCTGACCCCCGGCACGGTGGAGGGCTACACCCTTCCGGTCTCTGACGGGTCAGTCGCCAACCGCCGCAACATGCGCGCCGCGACCGCATTGCTGGAACAGGCCGGTTGGCGGGTCGATGCTGGTGGCGTCCTGCGCAATGACGCGGGCACGCCGTTCGAATTTTCCATCCTGATCCGCCAGGGTGCGACGAATATTCCCGCAATTGCAGAGATTTACAGCGAATCGTTAACCCGTCTGGGCATGCAGGTCACGGTCGCGCAGATCGACAGCGCGCAATATACCGAACGCACCAACGAATTCGATTTCGATGTCACACATTACACCCGTGGCCTGTCGCTCAGCCCCGGCGCGGAACAGCGGTTGTATTGGGGGTCGAACGCCGCCGAAACGCCCGGATCGCGCAACTGGATGGGGGTGCAAAACCCCGCCATCGACGCGCTGATCGACCGGCTGCTGAGCGCGACCGACCGCACCGATTTCGTCGCCATCACCCGCGCGTTGGACCGCGTGCTGACCGCCGGGCGGCATGTCGTGCCCTTCTGGTTCAGCGACCGCGCTCGCATCGCGCATGATGCCGCTCTGAAATACCCCGACACCCTGCCCGCCTATGGCGACTGGATCGGCTTTCAGCCCGATCTCTGGTGGTACGCGGAATAACACGCAGGCTGCGTCATATCGTCATGTTTGAATTTGTGCATGGGTCAGGCACACTAAACTCGAACCGAATTTACCGGTTTGAACTTTGGAAAGGAATTGACCCATGTCCACCACCCGCTCCCTGCTCGCCGCAGCCGCGCTGGGCCTTGCCACCGCGGGCGCAGCCCATGCCGACAGCGCCGAGAAACTTGTCACCGTCGTCACCAGCGGCAACGCCCAGACGCAGCTTATGTCCATGGTGCTGACCGCACAGGCGGTCGAGCAAGGTGCCGAAGCGCGCATCCTGCTGTGTGGTGCGGGCGGCGACATTGCCCTGAGTGATGCACCCGAATCGGCTACCGCAGGCCAGCCCCCGCGCGACGCCTCGCCCCAAGGGCTGATGCAAATGCTCATGGGTCGCGGCGTGACGGTCGAAGTTTGCGCGATCTACCTGCCCGGCCTTGGCGCGGATGACTCCGCCCTGATCGAGGGCGTCGGCGTGGCCGCTCCCCCGGCGATGGGGGCCGCGATGATGGATGAGGACGCGCAAATCTGGTCCTTCTAAGCCGGTGTTTTACCGCCGATTATCGTGATGGGGGGCGCACGCGCCCCCCTTA
>JAAAPG010000080.1 GCA_009908405.1 Alphaproteobacteria bacterium
GGCCTGTGCCGCGCGCCTCACCGCGTCCCCGGCGACGGCATAGGGAATGATCTTGACGGTGGCGGCCATCGTCCCGGCTTCCACCCGCATCAGCGGCGGCAGGGTGGCCAGCGTGATCGCCGGGTCCACGGCGTTGACGGCATGAATGGCGGCGGCATCCAGTTCGACAAGCCCCGGACCGTCGGCCACGATGTTCACCCGCCCCGTGCCCACCGCGCGCAAGCCAAGCCCCGCGCCGTCGGGGACCAGCGCGCGGGCAATGGCCAAGGCCGCCTCATCTTCGGACATGTCGCCGGGGTCAGGGCGCGCCACGACAACCTGTTCCACGCCACAGGCGCGCAGACGGGTCATTTCCGCCGCGCCAAGGATGCAGCCCTTGCGCAGGCGCCCATCCGGCAAGGCCAGCGAATGCGCCAGCACCGCGCCTTCGGCATCGTCCAGCGGCACCGCCCCGAACTTCACTTCGCACCCCTTAGCGCCAGCGTGATCTGCGCCAACGTGGCCACGGCAATCTCGGACGGGCTGCGCGCGCCGATATTCAGCCCCACGGGCGCGTGAATGCGGGCGAAATCAGGGGCGGTCAGCCCCGCGTCGCGCAGCCGGTCCAGCCGTTTCGCATGGGTGCGGGTGGACCCAAGGCAGCCAAGGTAGAACACGTCCGACCGCAGCGCGGCGATAATCGCCGGGTCATCCAGCTTGCTGTCATGGGTCAGCGTGACGACGGCGGTGCGCGCGTCGAGGCCGATTTCCGCCAAAGCCGCGTCCGGCCAGTCATGCGACAGGGTGACACCGGGAAAGCGCGCGTCGGACGCGAACGCATCGCGCGGGTCCACCACGACCGGGTCATAGCCCGCAAGCCGCGCCATCGGCACCAGCGCTTGCGCGATATGCACAGCGCCCACGATGACCAGCCGCAAGGGCGGGTTGTGGATCGTGACCATCTGGTCGCCCTCATCCGGGCCGGAGCGGTCGGCGCGGAACCGCGCGGCCAGCCCCGGCGCATCCGGCCCGACCAACCGGCGCGCGAAGCTGTCCAGATCGGTCAGCAGCGCCACCGGGCGGCGCGCTGCACGCGCGGCGACCAAGTCGGCCAGCATGTCGGGGTGCAGCGCAGGCGCGTCCGGACCAATTGGTTCGACCAGGATGCGGATGGTGCCACCGCAGGCCAGCCCCACCTCGAACGCGGTTTCATCCGCGACGCCATAGGTCAGCAGGCGCGGTGTGCCATCGGTCAGGGCGTCCATCGCCTCGACCACCACCGCGCCTTCGACACAGCCGCCAGAGACGGAGCCCATCATCGTGCCGTCCTCGTGGATGGCCAGTTGCGCGCCGGGCTGGCGCGGGGCAGAGCCCCATGTCTGCACCACGGTCGCCAGCACCGCGCGCGCGCCCGCCCGAACCCAGTCCAGCGCGATTTCGGGGATGGTGTCGTGGTCGGTCATGGTAATGGCCCCTTCGCTTTGGGGCAGATTGGCCTATCAGGAAGGCGCGCGCCAGTAGGACAAAGGCCTTAGAGCGCGTCGCGTTCATATAGATCCACGCCCCCCACTCTGACCTTTCATGGTCGCATGTCTTTTCGCGCGAAACCGGGAACCACTTTTGCGCGACATGCTCTAGCTGCGTGACGTCCGGCAGCGTTGCACGATGCGTTCCGCCTTGCGCGCGGCACACCGCGCGAGGCGCTCGCGTTCGCAACATTTGGCGGATTCCTTGCAAATCCTCCCCAGCGCTTTCGCGGCCAAGGCCGCGATCACCGCATCATGCGCGACAACAGGGTCGCCATAAAGGTCGTCAAGGTTGGTGTCATCGAACATGGGTCGTCCTCTCACCGATCACCCGACGACGACCCTAACACGAGAATCGGTCGTTTTGTGTGATCTGAATCAAATTTCCACCAACTGCCCCCAGCGCGCGACCAACATTCCAAGGATGGCGGCATAGATCATCAGGCTGGCCACGAGCACGCAGACATGCCAGATGGCATAATGATAGCGCAGCCGCGTGGCCAGGTAGAACACCACGCCCAGCGTATAGACCGCCCCCGCGCCCAGGATCAGCGCCAGGCTGGCCGGCGGCAGGCTGCCCCAAAGCTGCGGCAGGATCGCGACGCCGGCCCAGCCCATGCCCAGGTAAAGCGAGATGCCAAGCGCACGAAACCGCACCGGGGAATACAGCTTCAGCGCCACGCCTGCACACGCGGTCAGCCACAGCGCCGTGACAAAGCCCGGCCCCTGACCCGGAATCAGCGTCAGCGGCGTGTAGCTTCCCGCGATTTTGACGAAGATCGCGCTGTGATCCAGACGTTGATACAGCCACGCCAACGGCGCGGCGCGCGCAAGATTGAACAGCGCGGAGGCGCCGATCATCGCCGCAAGCGCCAGCCCGTAAACCCCCGTGGCCCACAGAAGCCGCATTTCGCCGCCCTGCCGCGCGACCATGAAAGCAACGGCCAGCAACACCGGAACGCCCAACCCCACAAGCACCATGCCGACAACATGAATGCCCGCATCCAGCCGGGTTTCGTCGGGTGAATAGCTGTCACGTCGGTCTAGCATCCAAGACATGCGCGATCCTTTCCGAATCCAGCCTAGCCCGAAAACAGGACCGGACCATGGCAGGCAGTTTGCGCGGCTGGCTTGATTTTGACCGCAATTCGCCATAGCCGGGTAAAGCCGTCGCACGCAAAGGATACGCAGGGTCAATGACGATACATCTTTACAAGGACGATCTGCCCGACGGGCTGGACATGGGCGCGGTTGTCGCCATTGACTGTGAAGCGATGGGGCTGCACCCGCATCGCGACCGGTTATGCGTCGTGCAACTGTCGGGCGGGGACGGCAACGCGCATCTCGTGCAGGTCTCGAACCCGATCAAGCCCGCGCCCAACCTGTGCCGCCTGCTGGCCGACCCGGAGGTGCTGAAACTGTTCCATTTCGGACGGTTCGACATCGCGCTGATGGCGCATAGCTTTGGTGTGACCTGCGCGCCGGTCTATTGCACCAAGATCGCGTCCAAGCTGGTACGCACCTATACCGACCGGCACGGGCTGAAATACCTGCTGTCGGAATTGTTGGGCGTGGATATTTCCAAGCAACAGCAAAGCTCTGACTGGGGCGCCGAAACCCTGAGCGACGCGCAGCAAACCTATGCCGCGTCCGACGTGCTGCACCTGCACCGTCTGCGCGATGCGCTGGATGCCATGCTGCTGCGAGAGGGCCGCGCCGACCTTGCGCAGGCCTGTTTCGATTTCCTGCCCACCCGCGCCACGCTCGATATTGCGGGCTGGCCCGACACCGACATATTCGCGCATTGATGTCGCCCGTTGTTCGGCAAAACATTGCACGCGCATTGCGCCTTGTCCTGCCACTGAGCGCGCTCGTGCTGCTTGCGACGATCTTTCTCGTGTCACGCGGCGTTGACCCGAACAGCGCCGCGGACGTGGCGGACCTTGATCCGGCGCAGATGGCGCGCGCCCCGCGCATTGCCAGCGCGCGTTTCGCGGGCATGACGGATGACGCGACCGCGCTGACCATTTCCGCCAGTTCCGTACGGTCCGCGGCAGAAGCGCCGGAAGCGGGCCCTCTGGAATTGGAATTTTCGCACCCCGAAGCCGTGCTGGTCTTTCCCGATGCCAGCACCGCCCGATTCACGGCCAAGGATGCCCTGCTGGACCAGAAACGCGGCGTGCTGCACGCGCGCGGGCCGGTCGCGCTGGAAAATTCGGACGGTTTCGTTCTGGAACTGGGGGCGCTGAACGCAGCGCTGGACCGCACCCGCCTGACCGGCAGCGGCGGCGTGAACGGCCACGCCCCGGCGGGTGACATCAGCGCCGAGGCGATGGAGCTGACCCGAAACGGCGGGGCAGATGGCGGATATCTGCTTGCTTTCACGGGCAATGTCAGGCTGATATACATACCATGATGATGAGAATCCCGAACATACGCGTGATCGCACATGTCATGGCCTTGGCGGTCTGTGTCGCGGGCAGCTCGACCGCGCTGGCCCAAGGCACCAGCCTGTCCTTTGCAGGGTTGAACGCCGTGCGCGGCGAACCGGTGGAAGTGCGCTCTGACAGTCTGGAAGTGAACAACACCACCGGCGAGACGGTCTTTTCCGGCAATGCCGTGCTGGGACAGGGCGATATGCGTCTGGCCGCGCAGACAATCAAGGTGGTCTACGAACCCGGCGACAATTCCCGTATCCGGCGGCTCGAAGCCTCGGGGCAGGTCACGCTCGTGACCGCGCAGGAAGCCGCGGAGGCGGCCAGCGCAGTCTACGACATAGAGTCCGGCACGGTGCGGATGCGCGGCTCCGTGATCCTGACCCAGGGGCCGAATGTTCTGTCGGGCGAACGGTTGACGGTCAACCTGCGCAGCGGTCAGGGGCGCTTGGACGGTGGCGTGCGCACCATCATCCAGACCGACCGCTAAGGCACCGGGCATGATGCCGGACGCCGACACAAACGCGCTTGACGTGTCGAACCTGCAAAAGAGCTACGGCAAACGCGTCATTATCCGGGATGTGTCGCTTCATGTCGCTCCGGGAGAAGTGGTTGCCTTGTTGGGGCCGAATGGCAGCGGCAAGACAACCTGCTTTTACTGCGTGGCGGGACTGGTGAAACACGAGGGCGGGCTTGTACGGATCGACGGGCAGGATGCCACCGGTCTGCCCTTGTACAAGCGCGCGCGGATGGGGCTGGGCTATCTGCCGCAGGAAATGAGCATCTTTCGCGGCCTGACCGTGGCGCAGAATATCCTGGCCGTGCTTGAAATCCGCCTGCGTGACCGCGATGCGCGGATGCGCGGGCTGGACCAGTTGCTCGATGAATTCTCGATCACGCATCTGCGCGACGCGCCCGCGCTGGCCTTGTCGGGCGGGGAACGCCGCCGCGTCGAGATTGCGCGCGCGCTGGCCGCCAATCCGCGCTACGTGTTGCTGGACGAACCTTTCGCAGGTGTGGACCCGATCGCGGTGGGCGAGATTCGCGCGCTGGTTGGCGATCTGAAAACCCGCGGGCTTGGCGTGCTGATAACCGACCACAATGTGCGCGAAACCCTGGCCATCGTGGGCCGTGCCTATATCCTGCACGACGGCAAGGTGTTGCGGGCAGGAACACCCGCGGAAGTTGTGTCCGATCCCGATGTGCGCCGGGTCTATCTGGGGCAGGATTTCCGCTTGAAAGACACTCGGCCCACCGAATGAGTTTTCGTCGGGCCGCTCAGCGAAACGTTGACAACACCCCCCGATCTGTCGCCAAATGATCCTAGCAAGACGGGCTGTCGCGTGTCGTTGATGACGCGGGACCGGCCCCAAGAGCAGGTTGACCCAAGCGGGACAGGCCCGGACACCGTCCCGGCCCGGACCCGATAACAAGAAGGACTAGCCCATGCGCTACCAGATCAGCGGCAAGCAAATCGACATCGGCGATGCGCTTCAGACCCATGTGAAAGCCGAGTTCGGGGAATTGGTCGAAAAGTACCAGCAGCGCCCGACAGAAGCCGTGGTGATCTTTTCACGCGATGCACATAACATGGTCTGCGAAGCGACGCTGCATCTGTCGACCGGGCTGACCGCGCAGGCGCGCGGGCAAGCGGGCGAGATTTACGCCGCCTTCGAATCGTGCCGCGAGAAACTGGACAAGCAGTTGCGCCGCTACAAGCGCCGCTTGAAAGATCACCATCGCGACCGCACGGCCCCGGTTGAGTTCGGCGGCGCGTCGTCGTATGTGCTCGCATCAAGCGAAGACGAGTCGGCGGCAGAACCCGACACGTTGCAACCGATGATTATCGCCGAGATGGAGACCAAGATCCCCTCCCTCTCTGCCGGAGAAGCCGTGATGCAGATGGAGCTCGCCCATGCACCCGTGCTGGTGTTCCGCAACGAACGCCATGGCGGTTTGAACGTGGTCTATCGTCGTGAAGACGGCAACGTGGGTTGGGTCGACCCGCAACAATAACCGCCCTCGAATGCCCTGCCGCGCCCTGGCACATGTGCCAAGGCGCGGCATTTCATTCCCCGATCGGAGAATGCCAATGCAGATGTCTCAGCTGCTGGATGCCGACGCCCTGCGTGTTATCGGCTCTGCCACAAGCAAGAAGCGGTTGTTCCAGACCCTGGGCGAAATGGCGCACGGGGTTTACGGGCTGACCACCAGCGCCGTCATCGAAGCCTTGCAGGAGCGTGAAAGTCTTGGGCCGACCGGGGTCGGGCACGGGGTGGCGCTGCCACACGCGCGGCTGGACGATCTTGACCGTGTGCTGGGTGTCTTTCTGAAGCTGGACCGCCCGCTCGACTATGGCTCTGTCGACAAAAGCCCGGTCGACCTGGTCTTTGCGCTGTTTGCCCCGCGCGATGCCGGGGTCGAGCACCTGAAAGCGCTGGCCTTCGTCTCGCGCACCCTGCGCAACCCCGCGATCTGCGAAAAGCTGCGCGCCAACGACGACCCCTCGAAATTCATCGAGATCCTGTCAAGCGCCGTCGTGAACAAGGCCGCCTGACGCGCCGCGTGCGGCCACGATCCGGCGCCCCCTGTTTTTTCACTCACCCATGGAAAAAGCCGCCCCGGACAGGGCGGCTTCTGGTTTCACATGGCGCGCGATCAATCGATCAGCGGCAGCAAGCCGTCGAAGCTTGCTTTCGCGTCGCCGTAGAACATGCGGGTGTTGTCCTTGTAGAAGAGCGGGTTCTCGATACCCGAATACCCGGTCCCCTGCCCGCGCTTGGACACGAAGACCTGTTTCGCCTTCCACACTTCCAGCACCGGCATGCCGGCGATGGGGCTGTTGGGGTCGTCCTGCGCGGCCGGGTTGACGATGTCGTTCGACCCGATGACGATCACCACATCCGTGTCGGGGAAGTCGTCATTGATCTCCTCCATCTCCAGCACGATGTCGTAGGGCACCTTCGCTTCGGCCAGCAGCACGTTCATGTGCCCCGGCAAGCGGCCCGCCACGGGGTGGATGGCGAAGCGCACCTCCTTGCCGCTGGCGCGCAGCTTGCGGGTCAGTTCCGCGACCGTTTGCTGGGCTTGCGCCACCGCCATGCCGTAGCCCGGCACGATGACCACGCTGTCGGCCTCGTTCAGCGCGGTGGCCACGCCGCCCGCGTCAATCGCGACCTGCTCGCCTTCGACCGCCATCTGCTCGCCCTGGGCGCCGCCGAAGCCGCCGAGGATAACGCTGATGAAGCTGCGGTTCATGGCTTTGCACATGATGTAGCTCAGGATCGCACCGCTGGACCCCACCAGCGCGCCCACCACGATCAGCAGGTCATTGCCAAGCGAGAAGCCGATGGCCGCCGCCGCCCAGCCGGAATAGCTGTTGAGCATGGACACCACCACCGGCATGTCGGCCCCGCCGATGCCCATGATAAGGTGATAGCCGATGAACAGGGCCAGCACCGTCAGCAGGATCAGCGTCCAGCTGCCCGCGCCGCCCAGATAGGCGAACATCAGCACCAGCGACCCGGCGGCGGCCGCGGCGTTCAGCAGG